>NZ_JBPCUJ010000118.1:0-32391 GCF_051011215.1 Lutimonas sp. | reverse complement strand
ATCTCCCGTTAAAGTCAAATAACTCAGGTATACACTGTCTTTCTTTTCTTCATATTGATCTAAATTGAAATAGGTGATCACACCATTTTCTAAATTGGTCCCCGAGGTGTTGGATTCCTTCCCTCCTCTTCCCTTGGTTCGGTATGTATCTTTTGGCTTATACAAAAAGTCTTTCCCTGCATTATTTGCCGTCTCTAATTGATGTAACAAGCCCAAATCATCCAGCATCCAAAGACTTCTTCCCTGCGTTGCTACAATCAGACTCTTGTCTTTAATAACAAGATCGGTGATTGGGACTATTGGCAGGTTTAATTGAAATTTTTGCCAGGACCCTCCATCATTGAACGATACGTACATGCCTGTTTCTGTACCGGCATACAGCAGTCCTTGTTGCGCAGGATCCTCTCTAATGACCCTGGTAAAATGCTCCTTGTCAATCCCGTTTGTTATTTCTACCCAGGTTTTCCCATAGTCTGCTGTTTTAAATAAATAGGGATTAAAATCTCCTAGTTTATATCGTGTTCCGGCTATATAGCAGGTCCCTTCATGAAAATTTGAAGGTTCTACACTATTGATCATTGTCCATTCCGGCAATCCTGACGGTGTAATGTTTTCCCAACTATTACCTCCATCTTTTGTAAGATGAACCAGGCCATCATCTGTTCCAATCCATAATAAACCTTCTTTTAAAGGACTTTCATTGGCAGCAAATATCGTGCAGTAATATTCTACACTCGTATTATCCTGAGTAATCGGACCTCCACTTGACACCAGTTTTTCAGGGTCATTCCTGGTTAAATCCTCACTTAGAATTTGCCAGCTCTGACCTTCATTTTCTGATACGTGCACATGATTCGAAAACGTATATAATCTCTTTGGATTATGCTTGCTGAAAATAATCGGAAAATTCCATTGAAACCTGTATTTCATTCCTTCAGCACCATGCCCCATTGGATTATCAGGCCATACGTTTATTGCTCTTACTGTTCCTGTCTTATGGTTTTTCCTGGTTAAAAAACCATCATAACTGCCACCGTAAACAATATCATTATCAAGTGGATCTACAGCGATATGTGCAGATTCACCTCCTGCTGTGCTTTCCCAATCATCCTCATGAATATTTGAAGAACTGCTTCTGTGCTTAATCCGGATGGTAGAATTATCCTGTTGTGCTGCATATATACGATAAGGGAAACTATTATCAGTTGTGACCCGGTAAAATTGAGAAGTTGGCTGATTGTGATAGGTTGACCAGGTATCACCACCGTCGTAGGTTACCTGTGCCCCTCCGTCATCACCTATAATCATCCTTTTTGAATTCTGTGGATCTATCCAAAGGTCGTGATGATCGCCATGAGGCGCATTATGGGTCGTAAATGTTTTACCACCATCACTGGATTTGTGATAACGGACATTCAAAACATACAATCCATCTTCATCTTCAGTATCTGCATAAAGCCTTGTATAGTACCAGGCTCTTTGTCTTAATTTCCGCTCTTCATTCACCCTGTCCCAAGTTTCTCCAGCGTCTTCACTGCGATATAAACCACCTTTTTCCTTGTTCTCAACCATGGCCCAAACCTTTTCAGAATTTTTTGGTGAAACCGTCACTCCAATAATTCCTAAAGTATCAGTAGGAAAGCCTTTGTTTTTAGAAATTTCCGACCAATTTTCACCACTATCATTACTTTTCCATAGTGCTGAACCTTCACCCCCGCTACTGAGGCTATAAGGAGTTCTTTGAACCCTCCAGGTCGAGGCGTATAGAATTCTTGGATTATTTGGATCCATTTTCAAATCTACTGCTCCAGATTGTTCATTGGCATACAGGATTTTTTTCCATGACTTTCCTCCGTCAGTTGTTTTATAAACACCTCTTTCTTCCGTAGGCTTATAGATATTTCCCATCACCGCTGCATACACTGTATTATGATCGCTTGGATGTATGGTAATTCTCGAGATATGTCGCGAATTTTCCAAGCCCACTGACTGCCATGTTTTTCCGGCATCCATACTTTTCCATACACCATAGCCAGATGATACATTTCCTCTGACCGTTTTTTCTCCTCCTCCTACGTAAATGATATTTTTATCCGATTCCGCTACGGCAATGGCGCCAATACTTCCCCCAAAATAACCATCTGAAATATTTGACCAGATTCGACCGCCATCAATTGTTTTCCAAATACCACCCCCGGTAGCTCCAAAGTAAAACAGGTTTGGCTCACCAGGGACACCTGTCACTGCTGCTGACCTACCACCTCGAAATGGCCCAATGAGTCTGTATTCCAGACCTTCATAAAGAGCTGCTTCATATTGAACAGACTCCTCAACACTTTTATTTTTTTTCTTATTTTTCTTCTGTGCCTTGACTTCATTTGTGTAAACCAATACAAACAATACAGACAGCATAATTTTAAAAACAGTAGTAACTCTCATGGTTCGGATTTATTTTAGGCTAATTTAGCAATATTAATACGATCAAAACAAGCATGATTTTCAATTATGAATAGTCTAAGGCATGAGCGTATTCTCCTCCATGGTTAACTCTGTTTCATCTCTATTATAAAACTTCCTCAAACCCTTGCTTATTTCTCAAGAATAAGAGCTCATAATCTTGCAAATCAAGTCATTACTTCGTAACTTAGAAATGTGAAAAGTTATAAGAACATCAATGATCCTCAACGAAGTTTTGTCGCTCCTTTTGTGGACAAACACAGTAAGAAAAATGAATTCTTTTCTCAAATAAATGAGCTAATCAATTGGAAGCCCATAACCACAAAACTTAAAAAGATTTATACCAAAGGATTAACAGAGAGAGGTGCTAAAGCGTATTCTCCCGTGTTATTATTTAAAATGCATTTGATCTCTGAATGGTATCAAATTTCTGATACTCAAACGGAAGCTATGGTATACGACAGTATTTCAGCTCTTCGGTTTTGCGGATTAAGCCTTGAGGAGAATGTACCGGGACATAGTACTTTAAGCAGGTTTAAAAAAGAACTCATCGATCATAATGCCTTAACAGATCTCACAAAAGAAATTAACCTGCAACTAGCAGAACATGATCTCGCTATTCATCCGGGAAAATCCAGAATTAACGCGAAATTGATTTCTAAAAACCACAAATAAACGGCTCTTTTTTTATTAGGATCCTATTAAAGTAACCACCACATTTCTAGGCCCTCCATAGTTTCTGTGTTCACATAGATAAATACCTTGCCAGGTACCAAGATTCAATGTACCCTTTGTTATTGGAATTTGAACCGAAGCTCCCAATAAAGATGCTTTGATATGTGCCGGCATATCATCAGCACCTTCATAGGTATGTACATAGTAAGGAGCATTTTCAGGAACCATTTTGTTTATATGACTTTCAAAATCCAGCCGAACCGAAGGATCCGCATCTTCATTAATTGTAAGGCTTGCAGAAGTATGTTTAATAAATACGTGCATCCATCCAATATTAATTTCTTTCACCTCTTTCACTTGACTCAATATGGCATCAGTGATCAAATGATAGCCTCGAGCCTGTGCTTGTAAACTAAATTCCTTTTGAAATGTTTTCATAATTCCAGGAGTATTATATTTTGTCTAATACTTTCTAAAAATAAGAATTATCGAAGATTATTCACTAAGCCTTCTTGCCCAAAAAAAGAATTTCATTGCAGACTATTTCGGTCACAAATCGCTTCACACCTTTTTCATCCTCCCATGAGCGGGTTGACAGCTTGCCTTCTAATGCAACCTCCCTTCCTTTTTCAAGATACGATTCTATTAGTTCAGCGGTTTTATTCCAGGCAATCACATTATGCCATTCTGTTTCATCTACTTTTTCTCCATTAGAGTTTGTAAAACTCTCATTGGTAGCCAATGAAAATTTTGCAAGTTTGTGCCCTGAATCTGTGGTTTTAACTTCTGGGTTCATTCCTAAATGTCCGATCAATTGTACTCTGTTTCTCAATTTATTCATCTTTTAAATTTTATGCCTTTATGATACAGGCGATTATACATTTGCGAAACTTTCCTGATTCGCTTCTGCAAATTTGTGACGAGATTATGGAAAGGTTGTGCTGTTAAACATTTACTTTCGTATGTAAATGAATGTAGTCGTTTGCAATCGAATAATAATGATTACATTTATGCTACCTTCTCAACAGGCGGAAAATAAAAAGCCCCATTGATTTATGACTGAAAGAACGACAATTATCATTCATTCTTCACTTTGTTATGTGTTGGCATTTATGTTTACTACTATTATTCATGAATTTGCACATGCCTTTACAGGGTGGCTTTCCAATAGTCATCCGGTGATGTATCATAATTACGTGTCGCATCTTAGTCCAGAAAACCTATCATTTTCACAACAAACCGGAATCGCTTTGGCAGGGCCGTTAATTAGCCTTATCCAAGGATTCTTTATGGGGGGGTGGTTTTTTAAAACAAAGAAAAGAGGACTGGCGCAGCTATTTGTTTTATGGGCCTCTATTTTAGGTTTTAATAATTTTTTAGGATATGTAATGACCGGACCTTTGTTTACTGCCGGGGATATTGGTAAAATGTATGCCTTGCATGGAACCTCCATGTTTCTGCAAATTTCATTTTCTCTCCTTGCTGCGCTGGGTCTTCTTGTAGTCGCCAATCGAATGACAAGGCCCTTTTTAGAATTCTCCTATAAAAAACAATGGATACAACCTGAACAAAATGCTCCTAAATTTTCATTTATCATGATCATGCTGCCTTATATTATTGGATCGGTCATTATTACCTTTTTATACCTTCCTGTGATTAACATCGTGAGCATTATCTACCCAATTATGAGCGGTATGATTTTTATTTACCCTTGGAGGAATGCCGTTACGGTAAAAAATGTCCGCCTTTCTTCAAGTGATCAAATTGGAAATTTATCCTGGATAACCGTACTGATTTTCATGCTTTTACTGATTATATTCAGGATGGTATTGCCGCGTGGAATTGCTTTTTAATAAACTTCGATATGAATAGAAATAAGATCCTAAAAATAGTGTTGATGACAATTTTCGTAACTCTTTTCTCGAGTTGTCGAGTTGATCAAAACCCTTCTAATGAGACCGAAAAGCAAATGGTAAAAAAAACACTTATTGATATGTGGTCCGCCATAGAGCAGGGAGATATTGAAAAATATGCTGCATATGTCCATCCTGATTTCACGCAATTCGGTGAAACTGATTCCATCATGAGAATCGGTAAAGAAGCAGAGATTAAGGGCATCAATTCATGGATCCAAAACTCAGAGAATATTCACACTGAAATGGAGGACCCCAGAATTACTGTTAAAAATGATGTGGCATGGATAGTTTACTATTGGAAAGATCATGGAATAACTAATGGAGAAGCATTTGCCACCCGTGGTAAATCAACTCGAATATTTGTAAAAGAAAATGGAAAGTGGCTCTGTATTCACGGACATTATACTTCCCTACCTTAAATAAAACCAAATGAATCAAAAACAATGTTTAGAATGTGGTGAAAAAATCCATGGAAGAAGCGATAAAAAGTTTTGTACTGATTATTGCCGTAACTCGTATAATAACAAAGTAAATGTTGAAAGTAAAAATCTGATAAGAAATACAAACAATCGGCTGAAAAAAAACTACAAAATTCTAAGTGAACTGAACAAAAGCGGAAAAACTAAAGTGGTTAGAAACACACTCAACAGTCATAATTTTGATTTTTCATTGTTCACTTCCATTTATACAACAAAAACGGGCAATGTATATTATTATGTCTATGATCAGGGCTACCTGGCATTGGATAATGATTATTTTCTTTTAATCAAAAAGACCTGAAAACAAAGATTTCTCTATCGAATCCATGCTCTTGTCTGTAACAATCTGCTGACTCGCTCGTCGAATGATAAAATTGGTCCCATGCAACTGAAATCATACGTATTCTTTTTACTAATTCTAACATCTCTGATTCGTGTGGGCCATGCCCAGGATACTAGTGTAATTACGGGGCAAATAATCAATGGCGAAGATAAAGAACCACTGCCCTTTGCCTCTATCAGATTGAAAAACCACCCTATTGGTACCATCAGCAATGAAAATGGTGACTTTGATTTTTATATTCCAAAATCAAAACGAAACGACACCTTGACCATCAGTTTTATCGGATTCAATAGTTATGAAGTACCTCTTGCGAACATAAACCGGACCCTTGAGATTGTTTTAACTCCAAGCAGCAACGTCTTAGATGAGGTAATCTTAACCGAAAAAGATCCGTTAGATTATATTAGAAAAGCCCTTGAGCGTTTACCGCAAAATTATCCGCAAAATGAGTATCAATCGATTGCATATTACCGGGAAAAATTTATTGAGAATGGAGCTGTCATCAACAAAGAAGAGGGCGTTTTTAAAACCTATTATTCAAAAGCCAGTGATTCTGCGAAAAACCAACACCAGCTACTATTGTACAAACCGGAAGAAAACCCTCAGCAATTTCAATTTATGAGAGAGTGGTTTGAGGAAAAGCAGGAAAAAAGAAAAAAGAAGGCTATAAAAAAGGGAGAAGAATTTGACGAAGATGAATACGACAGTGAAATCGATATGGATTTGGGAGGACCGGAATCTGTGATTGATCTGGACATCAATAATGAAAGAGATAATTACCTGAATCCAAAGCATTTTAAAAAATATGAATATAGTTTTGGAGAAGAAACCTCTCTGAATGGTGAAAGACTGGTTACTATAAATTTCAAGGCCAAACGCACCATTGATCATAAAAAAGATGCTGGAAAAATACTAATCAATACCGAGGATTATGCCATTGTCTCCATAGAACAAAAAGGAAAGTTTAGTATTCCTTTTATTGTCAAACCAATTCTATTCGTTATTGGTTTGAAAATCCAGAATCCAACATTTAACACGGTCATCAACTATCAAAAATACAAGGATAAATGGTATCCTCAATTGTTTCGCTGGGATGCCAATGTAAAACTGACCAAAAAGCACACCTTTGATCCGAATGAAAATTCTGATATCAACATAGGACAGGTGTTTTTTATAAATCAGCTCGATTCGATAGCCACGCCTATCTCTGAGGAACATCGTTTTGATGAAGATGAAGACATGGGAGAACAGGTTTTCAATGATATCAACTTAGAATGGAACGAATTAAATATTATAAAAGACTAAGAGTATAGAATCGAGATTGGTCTCTTAAAATTTCCTTTTTTTTAATTCGTGTTTACAATAAAACACATAGCGTTGAACAAAACCTCTATCAAAAAGAAACTATTTTTCTGCTCCCATTTCTAACCGTGGCCACTATCTCAAGAAAATGAGATTAATGGCTAGGGTCAAATTCTAACTTTTTTTAGATACTTATTTGAAAGGTGGAACTCCGGGAAAACAATAATGTATTTTTTTCAAGTAAGTTTTGATTACTTTTAAGGGTCCAAACTGCCCAAATGAAAAATCAAAACTCCTCGGTATCTGTCTTTGTGATCGTACTGATCTTGCTCACGAGTATCTATAGTTTTAAGACCTTAATGCCCTCTGTCATTGAAAGTTCTGTTCTCAAGGAGACAGAATTCTCAACCGCCAGGGCAATGCGGCATGTAAAAGCCATTTCTCAGAAACCACATTTTATTGGCAGTGATGCCCATGAAGAGGTAAAAAACTATATCGTCTCCGAACTCACCGCACTGGGGCTAACAGCTAAAATTCAACATGAGCTAGCGTTTAGAAATGATCTAAGAAGAGGCTGCCGGGTTCAGAATATTTACGCAAAAATTAAAGGCAGCGAACCAGGCAGGGCTTTATTACTTATGAGTCACTATGATTCTGCCGTGCACGCTTCTTTTGGAGCAAGTGATGCAGGAAGCGGCGTTGCCACCTTATTAGAGGGACTAAGGGCCTTTCTTTCGAAAGGCATTCAACCAAAAAATGACATCATCATTCTGATAACAGACGCCGAAGAGATTGGACTTTTGGGGGCTCAGGCATTTGTAGACAACCATCCTTGGGCGAATGAGGTCGCAGTTGGCCTCAATTTTGAGGCCCGTGGAAGTGGAGGACCCGGCATTATGCTGATGGAAACAAACCAAGGTAATAGTGGCCTTTTAAAACAATTTAAGGATGCGAACCCCAGTCATCCAGTTGCAAATTCATTCATGTACAGCATTTATAAAACCATGCCGAATGACATGGATCTTACAATTTTAAGAAGAGCTTTAGATATCAATGGCTTTAATTTTGCTTTTATCAACGATCATTTTGACTACCATACAGCACAAGACACCTATGTACGATTAAACCCAGATTCCCTTAAACACCAGGGCTCTTATTTAAGCTCCTTATTAGCTCACCTCGCTCAGGCAGATTTAAACACTGTTTATGCTGAAGATGATTGGGCTTATTTCAATTTCCCATTTCTTGGCCTAGTTTCCTATCCTTTTCTGTGGAGCCTACCAATACTTATCGGAGCATTTATCCTTTTTTTACTCGTACTATTTCTTGGAATTCGCAGAAATCAAATGAAGCCGAAACAGGTTTTTCTAGGGTTTGTTCCGTTGTTAATTTCATTGGTTTCCATTAGCCTGATTTCAATTTTTGGATGGAAATTAATTTTAAAAATCCATCCTGACTACCAGGAAATTCTGCAAGGGTTTACCTACAACGGCAACTTCTACATAACAGCATTTGTGGCACTCAGTTTATGGCTCACCATTTTTGTTTATTTAAAATTTAATGTGAAAGAAAAGATACTAAGCTTTAGTATGGCGCCTATTTTTCTATGGCTTTTACTGAATATAGTTCTTTTAATCTATTTACCTGGAGGTGCATTTTTCGTTCTTGCCCCCATTCTCTCATTACTGGGGATCTTATTTATTCTTCTTTATCAAGGAACAAAGCCACATCCAATAATCCCGGCCACCATTATATTGCTTCCTATTATTCCTGTATTTACGCCATTTGTGGAACTCTTTCCGATTGCATTGGGGACGAAAATGATTGTTATTGCAGCAGTATTCAGCATTCTGATACTGACTAGTTTTATTCCGGTATTGTTTTCTATACAAGGATTAAAAAATCTGAACAAAGTTTTCCTCCTTATCAGTATTTTATCCTTTGGATCAGCATGGTTTACCTCCGATTTCAATGAAGATCAGAAAAAACCAAACAGTATTTCTTATGCCTTTTTGAATGAAGAAAATAAAGCCTATTGGCTCAGTTATGACAGACAGCCGGATATTTTTACTTCACAATATTTAGGTGCCGAACCTAAAAATGGAGGGATCGAAATCGATAAGGCCAGCTTATGGTTTATTGAAAATGCCAAAATGCATCAGGAGGCAGCTATCCTAGCATTGGATACAACAGTATGTTCAATACGAAGAGATACATTGATCGGTTCTTTTAGATCCCTGACAATTAGTATTACTCCCAAGAGAACTGTTCATAGAATGGAACTTTTTAACCAACAGGATATAGAACTTCAACAATTAAAGGTAAACGATAAAATTGTAGTAGAAGATCCATTACAACTGAAAGAAGAGAAGCGTCTTTTCCAGTATTATTTCACTGAAAAAAACGAAGAACTACTTGTTGAATTTCTTTTGAAATCTGATGATGATCCATCCTTAGTAATGCTGGAATATTCTTTTGACCTTTTATCAAACCCTCTAATTAAAGGAATTTTACCAGATCTCAAGGAGCGCGAATCATGGCAGATGCCAAAGCCCTTTATTCCAAATGATGCGATTTTAGTAAAAACTGAAATTAATTTCTAAATAGCTAAAAAAAGACCTCAATTATTGCATTATCCGAGGTCAAAAAGCACTTCTTTTTAGTATATTTGTCATCCCTTTTGAAAATTGAATTTTCAATGCTTTTAGGGATCATTAAGAATTAACAGGTTCTTGTATTTCAAATTTGTTTAAGTACCTGTAATAAACCATTGAATTAAAGAGATGAAAACAATTAACGATTTTAATTTTGAAAATAAAAAAGCACTCATAAGAGTAGATTTTAACGTACCTCTTGACGATGCTTTACAAGTAACCGATGTAACCAGAATCGAAGCGGCAAAGCCTACCATACTTAAAGTTCTGGAAGACGGAGGTAGTGCCGTTTTAATGTCTCACCTTGGAAGGCCAAAAGGAGTTGAAGAAAAATTCTCTCTTAAGAATATTGTTGATAAAGTAAGTGACATTATTGGTGTACAGGTAAAATTTGTCAATGATTGTATTGGTGAGGAAGTAGAAGAAGCTGTAGCCAATCTTCAGAATGGTGAAGTACTAATTCTTGAAAATCTAAGATTTTATCCAGAGGAAAAAGCCGGGGATAAAACGTTTGCTGAAAAACTAAGTAAAAATGGGGATATCTATGTAAATGACGCATTTGGGACTGCTCACAGAGCGCATGCGTCAACAGCTATTATTGCTGAGTTCTTTCCAGACAGAAAGTGTTTCGGACTCTTGCTTGCAAAGGAAATTGAGAGCTTAGAAAAAGTATTGGGTTCCAGCGAAAAACCTGTAACTGCGATATTAGGAGGTTCGAAGGTTTCTTCTAAAATTACCGTCATTGAAAACATCCTTGACAAAGTTGATCATTTGATCATTGGAGGAGGGATGAGTTTTACTTTTATCAAAGCGCAAGGCGGTGAGGTAGGAAATTCTATCTGCGAGGATGATAAAATGGACTTGGCCTTAAGCATATTGAAACAAGCTGAGGAAAAAGGTGTAAAGGTTCATTTGCCTGTTGATGTAGTTGCTGCTGATGATTTTAGCAATGATGCAAATACTCAGGTGGTAGATATTTATCATATTCCTGAAGGATGGGAAGGTTTGGATGCCGGACCTAAAACGAATATTGGATTCTCTTTTGTAATTGCTCAATCAAAAACCATTCTTTGGAATGGCCCAGTTGGTGTTTTTGAAATGAAAGCTTTCTCAAAAGGAACCATTGAATTGGGTAATGCTGTAGCCGATGCAACAGCTGACGGTGCTTTCTCACTTGTTGGAGGTGGCGATTCAGTAGCAGCAGTTAAACAATTTGGATTTGCCAATAAGGTAAGTTATGTGTCTACCGGTGGAGGTGCCATGCTTGAAATGCTGGAGGGTAAAACCTTGCCTGGAATACAGGCTATCTTAGATTAAGATAAATCAATTTAAATTCATAAATTTAAAGGTCTAAAATCTGTTTCAGATTTTAGACCTTTTTTCTTAAGCCACTGCTAATAAAATTTATAGATTCTCACATTTTATGAAATACACAAATATTCCCCAAACCGATATAAAAGTTAGTAAAATTTGTCTGGGCACCATGACCTTTGGACAACAAAACACCGAGTCAGAAGCACATGAACAACTTAATTTCGCCAAAGAAAAAGGCGTTAATTTTTTAGATTGTGCAGAAATGTATTCGATTCCCGGTAGAAAAGAAACACAGGGAAGTTCTGAACGCCTCATAGGTACCTGGTTAAAAGATCAAAACAGAGATGAGGTTGTCGTTGCTACGAAAGTAACCGGACCTATGCCTTACTTTAATTATATCCGACCTAACCTGGGATTCTCAAAAGAAGCGATCCATGAGGCTATTAATGCAAGTTTAGCCAGACTTCAAACTGATTATGTTGATTTATATCAATTGCACTGGCCAGAAAGAAACGTCAATTTCTTTGGACAGCGAAACTATACTCATAACCCAAACGAAAAATGGACAGATAATTTTAAGGAGGTTATCGAAACACTTGATGGGCTGGTAAAACAAGGCAAAATCAGGCATTATGGAGTGTCCAATGAATCTTCCTGGGGACTTATGCGCCATGTGGCGGAAAGCAACAACAATCAGTTATCCCGGTGTAAAACCATTCAAAATCCATACTCTTTGCTCAACAGAACTTTTGAGATAAATCTGGCCGAAGTGGCTATGAGAGAAGACATTGGATTATTGGCCTATTCTCCTCTGGCATTTGGCGTATTATCAGGAAAATACCTTCATGGAAAGATCCCTGAAAACTCCCGATTAAAGCTATTTCCTCAATATGCAAGATACAGCAATCCACAGGCAATTGCATCAACAGAATCATATTCGGAACTGGCTAAAAAAAATGGCTTAAGTCTTGCAAAATTAAGTTTGGCTTTTGTAAATCAAAGACCCTTTTTGACCAGTAATATTATTGGCGCTACTACCATGGACCAACTCAAAGAGAATATCAGTAGTATTGAAGTAGATCTTTCAGATGAATTGTTAGGCGAAATCGATCAACTTCAAAATCTACAGCCAAATCCGGCGCCATAGGTTTTATCAGAATCACTAAAATCAGCCCCTATGAAAATTAGAATCATCATCCTTTTGATTTCACTGAGTATGCATCCCCTTCTTGCCCAGAAGAATTATGTTCCAACGGAAGAGAATCTTGAAGCCAGGCAATGGTTTGAAGATGCGAAATTTGGATTATTCATTCATTGGGGTGTCTACAGTGTTCTTGGGGATGGAGAATGGGTGATGAACAACCAAAATATTTCGGTGGATAGCTATGACAAAATACCTGCTTTTTTTAACCCAATAGATTATAAGCCCGAAGAATGGGTGGCTATGGCAAAGGAAGCCGGTATGAAATATATTACAATTACCAGCAGGCATCATGACGGATTTTCCATGTTTGACACCAAGGCTTCTGATTATAACATTATGGAGAGAACCTCCTATAAAAAAGATGTTTTAAAAAGTCTTGCAGAGGCTTGCGAAAAAGAAGGCATCAAATTATTCTTCTATTATTCCCTGCTCGATTGGCGGCATGATGACTACTTCCCCAAAGGAAGAACAGGTACCGGAATTAAAGGACGTGCTGAGACCGGAGATTGGGATCAATACATTGCTTTTATGAAAACTCAGCTGACGGAACTCTTAACAAATTATGGAGATATTGCCGGCATCTGGTTTGACGGTCACTGGGATCAAAAGGAATGGGACGGAAAAAAGTTTGGTCAGGTTCAGGTAGATTGGCATTATGATGAAATTTATACCTTGATCCATCAATTACAACCTCAATGTCTTATTGGAAACAACCATCATATTGCACCCATTGCCGGTGAAGATTTTCAAATGTTTGAAAAGGACCTTCCCGGGAAAAACACCACGGGCTGGGGAACAAGCTCAACTGATATAGGAGCATTACCCAAAGAAGTTTGTGAAACAATTAATGGTTCCTGGGGATTCAACTTACAAGACAAAAAACATAAATCCGATAAAGAACTGATTCAATATTTGGTGAATGCCGCTGGGTATGGCAGTAATTTATTATTAAATGTTGGGCCCATGCCGAACGGAGAAATTCAATCTGAACACAAGAAATCCTTAAAGGCCATTGGTACATGGCTCGATCAAAATGGTGAAACAATCTATGGAACGCGGCAAGGTCCGGTTTCACCCAGCGAATCGATGGTATCGACGCAAAAGGATGAACTTGTATATCTTCATCTGCTGAACGATAAAAAAGACAGTTATTTAATTCCGCATTTTAGTGAAAAAATAAAAAAGATGCACTTTTACAGCAGTGGAAAAAAAGTCAATCACGCTGTAAATGAATTCGGCCTGACGTTTTCGGTACCGGCTGATCAGATGGACCCCATTGATACCATCATTGTGCTTGAGCTGCAATAACAATTTCGCTAAATCAAAAAACTAGCTGGTTTTAACCGCTGTGGCTTCTATTTCAATCTTCATTTTCTCATCAGCCAATCCGGCAGAGATCATCGTTGCTGCAGGTTTAATACCGCCAAAATATTTTTTTAAGACAGGCCAGCAATGTTCAAACTGATCAGCTTGAGGAAGAATATACGTGAGACGAACAATATCGGCCAATGATGCATCCGCTTCTAACAAGGCCTTTTCAATATTCTTGATACACTGTTCTGTTTGTTCGACGATATCATCTGAAATTTCCATGTTGGCATAGTTGTACCCGGTAGTTCCGGATACAAAAACCATATCTCCAACAACAACAGCTCGTGAGTATCCAATTTTATCTTCAAATGAAGAACCAGAAGAAATGACTTTTCTTTTCATCTTAAGACTGTATTTTTTTAATACCCCAGTTTACGTCGGACCCGTTCTAAAACCTGGTCGGCAACTTTATGAGCCTTGGCTGCTCCTTGCTTCAAAATCTGATCTACTTCATCCAAATGATCCATATAGTAATGGTACTTCTCACGCTCTACTTTAAATGTTTCGATCAACAACTCATAGAATGCCTGCTTGGCATGCCCATAGCCGTAATTACCACCCGTATAGTTTGCCCTCATTTCTTCAATCTGCTCAGGACTGGCAATTAATCTATACAAGGCAAAAAGATTACATGTATCTGGATCTTTTGGATCTTCCATCGGCGTAGAATCCGTCTTTATCTTCATGATCTGCTTTCTCAGGGCCTTATCCGCCAAGAAAATATCAATGATATTTCCCTTGGACTTACTCATCTTCTCGCCATCTGTTCCGGGAACGTACATGGTGTTCTCCTGAATTTTTGCCTGAGGCGGCACCAAGGTTTCACCCATTTGATGGTTAAATCTATTGGCTACATCTCTGGACATTTCGAGGTGTTGTAATTGATCCTTCCCTACTGGAACCACATCCGCATCATACAATAAGATATCTGCAGCCATTAACATAGGATACGAAAAAAGTCCGGAATTCACATCTTCAAGCCTGTCAGCTTTGTCCTTAAAGCTATGTGCCAGGGTCAGTCGTTGATAAGGATAAAAACAACTTAAATACCAGGATAATTCTGTCACCTGAGGAACATCACTTTGTCTGTAAAAAACCGTCTTTTCAACATCTACTCCAAAAGCAAGCCAAGTGGCAGCCGTACTATACGTGTTTTGTCTTAATTCTTTGGCATCTTTTATCTGCGTTAAAGAATGAAGGTCTGCAATAAATAAAAATGATTCTTCATTTGAATCTTTGGACATACGAATTGCCGGGATGATCGCACCCAACATATTTCCTAAATGAGGGGTTCCGGTACTTTGGACTCCTGTAAGTATTCTTGACATCTCTCTGGTTAAAAATTCAATGGCAAAAATAAGGAAATAAGCCTGAAATCATAAAGATATCGGCATAAGTTCTATCGTGAATCACATCCTAAAAATAAATGTAGGAGAATTCATCATTTTTTAATCAAACGGCCTACATATAATATTAAAACAGCTCCAACCACAGAAGTAACAAGGGAGCCTATGGTTCCTCCTTCAGCACTCAATCCTAGCAGACCAAATACCCAGCCACCGACTACACCACCAATAATACCCAACACCATGTTCATCAGGAGTCCAAAGCCCCCACCTTTCATAATTTTTCCAGCCAGCCAGCCAGCGATAGCACCAATAATAATGTAATAGATAAAGCTCATAATCAAAAGTTTAGTTCGTTAATTTCCTTTAAATTTACTGAAAAATTTTTAACTCATTTATATAATTACACCAATATAAAATACAAGGTAGTGGCAATTTTATTAATTTTGATTCCATGGAAAAGAATGAGAATTTTTATGACAGCAAAGAGGAAACCTTAAACGTCATTACACATGGAATCGGTTTTCTATTAAGTATTGCAGCCTTGGTGATTTTGGTCGTTGCTGCTTCTAAACACGGCACTGCCAAACACATTACAAGTTTTGCCATTTTTGGATCCAGTCTCATTGTATTATATGCAGCTTCTACCTTGTATCATTACGCCAAAAATCCTGATATCCGACTCAAACTTAATATTCTGGATCATTCGGCCATCTATGTGCTGATTGCAGGAACCTACACGCCCTTTTCATTGGTAGTTTTAAAAGGCTGGGTAGGCTGGACCATTTTTGGAGTTTCCTGGGGGCTTGCTTTGGCCGGCATTATTTTTAAGGTTTTTTATTTTGGGAAATACGATAAACTCTCGACCATAGCTTACGTTTTGATGGGATGGGTCATCATATTTGCGATCAAGCCGCTGATAGAAAGTTTCCCTACACCTGGATTACTCTGGCTATTTGGCGGTGGATTGGCCTATAGTATCGGCGCTTTTTTTTATGCATACAAAGGGATACGCTTTAACCATGCCATATTTCATGTTTTTGTACTTCTCGGAAGTTTTTGCCATTTTATGGCTGTCTTTTTATACGTGCTGCCTCAGCAATAAATTACTTTTCCTCTTTTTGATGAAGGTATCTTGTGAGCTGCATGGAAAGATCCAGAAGTATGATTTTTGCGTTTCCATTTCTTTCAATATGGTACATCGCATCTTCGATTGCCTGATTAATATCTTCAATATTTGCTCCATGAACAAAAGGTGCAAATTTTTCAAGATCGAAATTACGCTCATGCGACTCGAAGAATACCAAAGATCTCGCATTATAATTCGTGAGCATTGCCTGCCTGAAAAAATGCGAGCAGTATTTTAAGAAACGTTTTTGAGTTTCCCTGCCTGTTTTTGCAATCTCTTCACTCCATTTAATGAGGTCCTGAACTACACTGGCATCTCCTTTCGCCTTAAATGCAAAACGGATCCAGGCAATAAACCATTTCTCAAAAGCCAGTTCATTGTCATCATGTCTTAACAAGTGAAGGGCCTTGTTCCAGTTCCCGTTGCATTGATGGGCTATTTTAATGGCCTGATTTTCATCCAGACCGTGTTGTCCGGTTAAATTATCAATAATATTCTGTTCACTTAATGGTTGCATGTGAAGCACCTGACATCTCGATAAGATGGTTTTGATGATCAACTCTTCATTCTCAGCAATGAGCAAAAACAAGGTTTTTTCCGGCGGTTCTTCAATTAGCTTCAATAATTTATTCGCTGCAGAAGTATTCATTTTATCTGCCATCCAGATGATCATCACCTTATAGCCTCCTTCATAAGGTTTCAAAATCAATTTCTTAACAATTTCTTCTGCTTCGTCTACCCCTATCTGCCCTTGTTTATTTTCAATACCCAATAACTGATACCAGTTGAATAAACTGCCATAAGGCGTTTCCTCTACAAACTGCCTCCATTCTGAGTGAAAGGAATTACTCGTAGGATGTTTTTTAACCTTTTCGTTGGTGGTCACGGGAAAGGCAAAATGCAGGTCGGGATGCATGAGTTTGTCAAACTTCAAATTACAGGCAGCATCACCCGTATTATTTTCTCCTCCCTGATTCTGACATAAAATATATTGGGCATAGGCAATTACCAGCGGCAATGCCCCGCTACCCGTAGGTGCAATAAATAATTGGGCGTGGGGAATTCGTGAATTCTCCACCGTCCGCACCAAATGATGTTTGATTTGTTCTTGCCCAATGATGTCAGAAAAAAGCATCCTTATAAATCTTAGAATACAAAGAAAACAAAAACTTAGGATTTACAGGGAGAAAGAACCACTATTTTCAAAGCTTCGGATTGTGTAAAAAAACCTATTTTTGCAAAAAATCAGAATCGCCCTGGTCTCTAAAATAAGAATGACCGGGTTCAAAATAACGAGAACAATTACAGCACATGGTTATCATTACTTTACAAAGAAAAAAATGTATTGGTTGCAATTATTGTGTTGAACTGGCGCCAAAACAATTTCAAATGTCTAAAAAAGACGGTAAATCTGTCTTACTGCATTCAAGCGATAAAAAAGGGTTTTTTACCATTAAATCTCCAGACATGTCAATTCTTGAAGATGCCGTAAAAGCCAAAGAAGCCTGCCCTGTAAACATCATAAGTGTCAAGGAAAAATAATTCCTTCAGCTAATAATCTGGTACCATGTTTTTAGTTTATCATTATTGAGTATATTTACCTAAATTTTTTCGAACTTATATTGAGATTTTACCTGTATCGAAATCGCCTTTGACAAAGGTTTTTATGAAGTGTGGAATAGTTAAATATCAGGTAATTACTGATTCTCAATTCAAAATATAAACATATTATGGGCTGTAATTCGTGCTCATCCTCTATAGATGGACTACCCCTGGGGTGTAAAAATAATGGTGCATGTGCATCTGGAAGCTGCGATAAAATGAATGTTTTTGACTGGCTTTCAAACATGTCACTCCCAAATGGTCAAAAGCCTTTTGACATTGTGGAAGTCAGGTTTAAAAACGGTCGAAAAGGGTATTACCGTAATTCCAAAGAACTTCAAATTTGTATTGGTGAGGTCATTGCTGTGGAAACTTCTCCCGGACATGATATTGGTGTCGTTTCCCTGTCAGGCGAACTTGTAAAAGTTCAAATGCGTAAAAAAAGGATTTCTGAGAACAACGAGAATATCAAACAAATTTACAGAAAGGCGACCCAAAAAGATATTGAAATCTGGACAACCGCCAGAAACAAAGAAAAAGAGGTTCAAAGAAAATCACGTCTTATTATTAGCCGTTTAGGGCTGAAAATGAAACTCTCTGATGTTGAATACCAGGGAGATGGAAACAAAGCCACCTTCTATTACACCGCTGATGATCGTGTAGATTTTCGTCAATTGATCAGAGAATTAGCCGGTACATTTAGTTTACGTGTTGAAATGAAACAGGTGGGTCTTCGACAGGAAGCCGCTCGATTAGGAGGCATCGGTTCTTGTGGAAGAGAATTGTGCTGTTCTACCTGGTTAACTGACTTCCGATCGGTTAGTACATCTGCCGCACGTTATCAGCAATTGTCTTTAAATCCTCAAAAATTGGCAGGTCAGTGCGGAAAATTAAAATGCTGTTTAAACTACGAGCTCGATTCGTATATGGATGCCCTCAAAACGTTTCCTAAGCCAAATACCTGGCTTCAAACAGAAAGAGGTCCGGCAGTTTTTCAAAAAATGGATATTTTCAAAGGCTGGATCTGGTATGCTTACAAGGAAAACCCTATCTCCTGGCATAAATTAACTGTTGAGCAAACCAACCAGATTATTCTGCTGAACAAGCAAAATAAAAAAGCTACAAGCTTAGAAGAATATGCCTCAGAACTGGAGTTTGAAAAAATTGAAACATCCAACTTTACAGATGTTGTTGGTCAGGACAGTCTTACAAGATTTGACAAACCGAAATTCAAGAAAAAGAGAAAGAGGAACAAAAACAACCGCCACCGTAATTCTAAAAACAACAGAAAGAATCTTCAAAAAAAGAACAATTAATAATGAAAATTCAAATGAAGAAGATAGGTATTGGTTGCATTAAACTATTTTTGGTTTGTATCGTTATGAATTATACGATGTCTTGTACCAATAATTTAATTTACAATCAATACCAGCCGATTGAATCAAGTGAATGGCATAAGGATTCCATCATAAATTTCACGGTCAACTCAGTTGATACAATAGCTAAAAATAACCTCTATGTCACTTTACGGAACAACAAGGACTATGAGTTTAGTAACTTATTCCTGATTGTTGGTATCAAATTTCCGAATAACTACCAGATCGTAGACACGCTTGAATATGAAATGACGAGTCCTGAAGGCAGGTATCTTGGAACGGGCATGACGGATATTAAAGAGAATAAATTAGAATATAAGACCAATGTTACCTTCTCCCTGGTGGGCGATTATGATATCTCAGTGCAGCAGGCAATGAGAAAAACACGCGATATAGAAGGCCTCACCGCCTTAGATGGGATAACAGACGTTGGATTACAAATTGAAAAATTAAATTGATGGCTAAAAAAAGTCAAAAACCAGGTATGAGTAAATTCACCAAATGGATCTGGAGATTATTCCTAGGAGGTTTGATCTCAGTCTTTTTGATCTTCATGCTGGCTGCATTAGGTGTTTTTGGTACACTTCCAACCTTTGAAGAGCTGGAAAATCCTGAAAACAATCTCGCTACTGAAGTAATATCGATTGATGGCGAAACTCTTGGAAAATACTACAGAGAAAACCGAACTCCGGTTAAATTCAGCGAATTACCTGATAACCTGATTGAAGCATTGATAGCAACGGAAGATGAAAGATTTTATGAACATTCCGGAATAGATTTTCAAGGAACTGCAAGGGCTGCGATCAAATTAGGTAGAGATGGTGGAGCAAGTACTATTACGCAACAGCTGGCGAAAATGTTGTTCACCAAACAGGCTTCGGGGAACATAGCGAAAAGGCTGATTCAAAAAGTGAAAGAATGGGTGATTGCCATAAGACTTGAAACACAGTATACCAAAAATGAGATCATCACCATGTATTTTAATAAATATGATTTTGGCCACAATGCTGTTGGAATCAGATCTGCCAGCAGGATTCATTTTGGAAAAGAACCCAACGAAATGACGGTTGAAGAATCTGCCATGCTGGTTGGGATGCTTAAAAACTCTTCCTTATATAATCCGATGCGTAGAGCAGAAATGGTCACTCAAAGAAGAAATGTGGTGTTAGGTCAAATGGTTAGAAATGAATTTTTGACTGAAAAAGAAAAAGATTCTCTTCAACAATTACCCCTTGAATTGGACATCAACCTGGAAGGCCATAGCGATGGAACAGCGACCTATTTCAGAGAATATGTTCGTGAATTCATGAGAAAATGGATGAAAGAAAATCCAAAATCAAATGGAGAGAGTTATAATATCTATCGTGATGGTTTAAAAATCTATGTGACACTTGATTCCAGATTACAACAGAATGCTGAAGAAGCCATGACAGAGCATATGAGCAACCTTCAAAGAGTCTTTTTTAAACAACAAAAAAAGAATAAAACGGCTCCTTTCTACGATCTTGAAAAGTCTCAGATCGAAAGTACCATGCTTTCTGCCATGAAACGAAGCGATCGATGGAGAAAAATGAAAAAGAACGGCGCTTCAGAAAAGGAAATTAAAGAATCCTTCTTCCTGGAAACTCCTATGAAGATATTTTCCTGGAAAGGAGATATTGATACGGTCTTAACACCCTATGATTCTATCAGATACAATAAACATATCCTGCAATCAGGCCTTTTATCGACAGATCCGACTACGGGTCATGTAAAAGCCTGGGTGGGGGGAATCGATTATAAACATTTTCAATATGATCATGTAAAACAAGGTAAAAGACAGGTAGGCTCTACTTTCAAACCTTTTGTGTACGCTACTGCAATCAATCAATTAGGATTATCTCCTTGTGATGAATTTCCGAATACGCCCTATACCATTCCTGCCGGAAAATATCATTTGGATGAAGATTGGACACCTAGAAATTCTGGCGATGAATACGGAGGCTTAAGGACCTTGAAAAATGCCCTGGCCAACTCCATAAATGTAATATCAGCAAATTTAATTGATCAAACTACGCCTCAAAACGTGGTTAAAATGGCTAAAAATCTAGGAGTTGAAACAGATATTCCAGCAGTACCTTCTGTGGCGTTGGGAACGGTTGATCTTAGTCTCTACGAAATGGTAGGAGCGCTGAACACTTTTGCGAATAAAGGAATGTATGTTAAACCCATGATGATTCTTCGAATTGAAGACAAAAATGGAACCATTTTGGAAGAATTCACTCCTGAAACCAGGGAGGTTTTGAGTGAAAGTATCGCTTATACCACCATCAATTTAATGGAAGGGGTAACCCGATATGGCTCTGGGGTCAGGTTGAGAACTTCAGGAGGGAAATATCCTGACAAAGTAGTTACCGGATATCCATATCAATTTACGAATGCGATCGCAGGGAAAACAGGGACCACACAAAACCAGTCCGACGGTTGGTTTATCGGTCTTGTACCAAATTTATCCACTGGTGTGTGGGTAGGAGCTGAAGACCGTGCCGTTCACTTCGTAGATATTACCAGAGGACAGGGAGCTTCTATGGCCTTACCTATCTGGGCCCTGTATATGAAACGAAATTATGAAAACGAGGATTTAAACATCAGTACGGAAGATTTTGAAATTCCCGAAGACCTGACCATCAATGTTGATTGCGGCAGGGTTGTAAAAAACGAAGAAGAAGGAGGAGAGGAAGAACAAAAACCAGACTTGAACGAAGAAATAGATTTCTAATCTTATGACAGCATCATGGCAACCAGAAGCTGAAGTAGTTGAAAACAGCAATATCTATCAGATGATGCTGGCAAATGGTTTTGATGCTTATATGGATTTTTGGAAGTGGTCTGCTTCCCACAAAGAAGATTTCTGGAAACAGACGGTTCAAAACCTCAACATTCATTTTGACAATCCCTATGAATCAATTTTGGATATTTCCAAGGGAGTTGAAAAGGCGTCATGGCTCAAAGGAGCCAGGCTCAATATCGTAGATTCCTGTTTTCAAAATGACGAGGATGCTATCGCTGTTATTTATCAGAAAGAAGGTGGGAAAATCTCAAAACTTACCCAGGCAGGTCTTAAAACATATGTCAATAGAATTGCCAACAGTCTTGTTGATTTTGGCCTAAAACAAGGGGATCATATCGCTATTGATATGCCCATGACTCTTGAAGCCGTGGCTATTTATTTAGCGGCAATAAAAGCGGGAATTACCGTTGTCACCATCGCTGACAGTTTTAGTCAAAATGAAATTGCCATTCGATTAAAAATTACAAAACCAGCGCTTTTGTTTACACAGGATGTCTTGCTACGGGCGGGTAAAAAACTGCCACTGTATCATAAAATACTTGAAGCAGGAGCTCCGAGAACTGTTGTTATCAGTGCTGATCAAGACAACATTCCTCTCAGAGAAGGCGATTGCTATTTTTCAGAGTTCTTATCTGAAAATGATCTTTTTACAACTGTTAGTCAATCTCCTGAAGAGATGATCACCATTCTGTTTTCGTCGGGTACAACCGGAGAACCTAAGGCCATTCCATGGACACATTCCACACCCATAAAATGCGCTTCTGATGGCTATTATCATCATAATATTCAAAAAAACGATGTGGTTTGCTGGCCCACCAATTTGGGCTGGATGATGGGTCCCTGGCTCATTTTCGCCAGCCTGATCAACAGGGGCTCTATGGCGCTGTATTATGGCGCTCCCATGGGCAGTGAATTTGGTGCTTTTGTCCAGGAAGCTGGTGTAAATATGCTTGGTGTTGTGCCGAGTATTGTACGACAATGGAAAAACTCAAAGACAATGGAAGTCTTTGACTGGTCCAATATCAATTGCTTTAGTTCTACCGGGGAGGCATCAAACCCTGAGGAAATGGAATACCTGATGGCTTTGGCTGACAACAAACCTGTCATAGAATATTGCGGAGGTACCGAGATTGGAGGAGGCTATGTGACCAGTACTGTGGTGCAACCTAATGTTGCCAGCACCTTTTCAAGCCAGGCGCTTGGAGGGGAGTTTATTTTACTGGATGAAGAAGGAGCACTAACAGACCAAGGAGAAATGTTTCTGATCCCTCCCATTATGGGACTCTCTAATTCACTCTTAAACAGAGATCACCATGAGGTTTATTTCAAAGGAGTTCCTACCTATGAAAGGAAGGTGTTACGCAAGCATGGAGATGAATTAATCCGTCTTGAAAATGGTTATTTTAAAGCCCAGGGTAGAGCGGATGATGCCATGAATCTTGGTGGGATCAAAGTGAGTTCCATTCAGATAGAAGAAGTAATAAACCAACTTGATTTTATAAAAGAAAGTGCCGCCATCGCAATTTCTCCAAAAAACGGAGGCCCTTCTCAATTGGTCATTTACGCCGTTGGCAATACTCTGCGTTTAACTGATGATGAGAAATTAAAAAAAGCTAAACTCATAATTAGAGAACGATTAAACCCTCTTTTTAAAATTGAAAAACTAATCGAAATAGAAAATTTACCCCGAACTGCTTCTGGAAAAGTGATGAGGAGAAAACTGCGAGATCAATTCCTAGATTCTGAAAACTGATTCTCTTTTATTTACCATATTTAACACCGTCAATTAGAACTTATGAAAATACTATCCTATAATGTTAATGGAATCCGCGCCGCCATAAAAAAAGGTTTTATTGAATGGCTTCAGGCGGCCAATCCGGATGTAATCTGCATTCAGGAAACAAAGGCTCAGAAAGAACAACTTGATCTGACACTTTTTGAAGCTGCTGGCTATAGCTATAACTATTGGTACTCAGCCCAAAAGAAAGGCTACAGCGGAGTGGCCATATTATCCAAGATAAAACCTAATAATGTCGTGTATGGAACAGGTATTGAGACCATGGATTTTGAGGGTAGAAACCTTCGTCTGGATTTTGATCAGTTATCTGTGATGAGCTTATACCTGCCGTCAGGAACCAATAGCGCGAGGCTGGATTTCAAATTAAATTACATGGATGAGTTTCAAGAGTATGTGAACGAATTAACGCAAGAGACTCCAAATCTGTTGATCTGCGGCGATTATAATATTTGTCATGAAGAAATTGATATTCACAATCCGAAACAGAATAAAAATACTTCCGGTTTTCTTCCTGTTGAGCGTAAATGGATTGGTGAATTTATTGACAGTGGATTTATTGATACTTTCCGATTTTTAAATAAGGAACCTCATAATTACAGTTGGTGGAGTTACAGAGCCAATGCAAGGAACAATAATAAGGGTTGGAGGATTGACTACTGCATGGCCAGTGCACCTTTGCAGGAACATATTTCACGCTCCTTTATTTTACCCGAAGCAAAACACAGCGATCATTGTCCTATAGGAGTTGAATTTAAATTTTAAGCCGTCGTCTTATTGGCGAGCTGACCACAGGCAGCGTCGATGTCTTTTCCACGACTATGCCTGATGTTGACTGTGATGCCATTCCTATCTAATTCTCGCTGATAATAAGCAATAGCTGCAGGATCTGCCTGTTCAAAACCATCTTCTTCGATCGCATTATATTCTATCAGGTTTACTTTTGATGGCACCTTTTTACAATAGGCTACCAGAGCATCAATATCTTTTTTCTTGTCATTGATTCCTTTCCACACCACATATTCAAACGTGATCACTTTACCGGTCTTGGCATACCAGTATTGCAGAGAATGCAGCAGGTCATTTAAAGTAGATTTATCATTGATAGGCATCATCTTTGACCTGACCTCATCGATTGCAGAGTGCAGCGATACTGCCAGATTAAACTTTACTCCGTCATCCGCCAATTTCATGATCATTTTATGAAGTCCTACCGTTGAAAGCGTTATTCTCCGAGGTGACATACCTAATCCTTCCTCAGAGGTAATCATTTCTATGGACTTAAGTACATTCTTATAATTGAGCAAAGGTTCTCCCATACCCATAAAGACAATGTTGTTTAGCTTATGTCCTTTATATACCCTGCTTTGTCTGTCAATGGCCACCACCTGGTCATATATTTCATCAGGATTCAAATTCCTCATTTTCTTCAATCGCGCCGTGGCGCAAAAGGTACAATTCAAACTACATCCTACCTGACTCGATACACAGGCCGTCGTTCTGGTAGGCGTGGGAATAAAGACTGATTCGACGATAAGTCCGTCGTGTAATTTAATCGCATTTTTTATAGTCCCATCTGAAGATTGCTGCATATCATCGACCTCAATATGATTGATCACAAAATGCGTATCTAAAAACTGCCTTGTCTCTTTCGAGATATTGGTCATGCTGTCAAAGTCATGCGCTCCTTTATGCCATAACCATTCATAAACCTGATTTCCTCTAAAGGCTTTTTGATTATGTTCAAGAAAAAATTCTCTCAGGCTTTCTTTGGATAAGGATCTTATGTCTTTTTTTTCGCTCATATGGTAAAAAAAACGTCCGACAACCAATCAGAAAGTGGCCGAACGGACGTTTAAATCAATTTTCTCTCAATTATATAATCAACATGGCATCGCCATATGAGTAGAATTTATAGTCATTATCAATGGCTTCCTTGTAGGCCTTTTTAAGCAGGTCATGTCCGGCAAAAGCGGAAGTCATCATCATCAAGGTTGATTTAGGAGTATGGAAATTTGTAATCATACAATTGGCAATGCTGAATTCATAGGGAGGAAAAATAAATTTATTAGTCCATCCTTCGAATGGTTTTAGATGACCGTCTGCAGACACAGAACTCTCCATAGATCGCATTACTGTGGTTCCTACGGCACATACTCTTCTTTTATTATCAATGGCTTCATTCACTGAATCAGCAGTCGTATCCGGAATAAAAACCTCCTCAGAGTCCATTCTGTGTTTTGAAAGGTCTTCAACCTCAACCGGGTTAAACGTACCGAGCCCTACATGTAAGGTCAGTTCCTTTAAATCAACTCCTTTGATTTCAAGTCTTTTTAATAGATGCTTAGAAAAGTGCAGGCCAGCTGTTGGCGCTGCCACAGCTCCTTCGTGTTTTGCATAAATGGTCTGATATCTTTCCTCATCAGATTCTTCAACGTCTCTCTTGATATACTTTGGAAGGGGCGTCTGACCCATTTCATTTAGTTTCTTCCTGAACTCTTCATACGAACCATCGTACAAAAATCTTAGTGTTCTTCCTCTTGAAGTCGTGTTATCAATTACCTCAGCTACCAACCCACTGTCTTCACCAAAAAATAATTTGTTCCCAATTCTGATCTTTCTGGCAGGATCAACCAATACATCCCATAACCTGCTTTCTGCATTCAATTCTCTCAATAGGAAAACTTCAATTCTTGCTCCAGTCTTTTCTTTATTTCCATATAAACGAGCCGGAAATACTTTGGTATTGTTAAAGACCAAAATATCATTGGTGTCAAAATAATCTACCAGGTCTTTAAAGGCTTTGTGTTCAATGGTGTCTTCTTTTCTGTTAAGAACCATCAATTTGGCTTCATCTCTGTGCTCAGATGGGTATTCTGCCAAGAGTCCTTCAGGCAATTCATATTGGAAATTAGATAACTTCATAGTTGTTTTTTTGATTAAAATGCCTGCAAATATACAATCTGAAACTACCCTTTGTCAAGTGTTTTGCAAATTAAATTGCTTTTTTAGACCAATGATGTGATTTGTATTTTGAATCCCTATCTTTACGCAAAATTTTGCGATGTCAAAAAACGTGACGCCATACAAGGATTCTGAGCTTGGAAAAAAAGAGCAGGTAACCGAAATGTTTGACAAGGTTTCCTCCAATTATGACTTTCTCAACAGGGTATTAACCTTTGGAATAGACATTAGCTGGAGAAAGCATGTCGTGGAACTTGTCAAGGCTGGCAAGGCCCAGAAAGTGATGGATATTGCCACGGGAACAGGTGATTTAGCGATCATGCTTGCCAAAGCAGGGATAGATGATGTTACAGGTCTTGATATCTCTCCTGGCATGTTAGATATCGGAAAGCAGAAAGTGAAAGACGAAGGCTTGCATGATAGGATTGACATGATTATTGGTGATTCCGAAAAGTTGCCATTTGAAGACGAAACCTTTGACGCAATTACGGTCGCTTTTGGAGTGCGAAATTTTGAAAATTTAGAGCTTGGTTTAAAGGAAATTCTACGGGTTTTAAAACCGGGTGGTTCACTATCAGTTCTAGAGACCTCTCAACCCAGTAAATTCCCTGTAAAACAGGGCTTCCAGTTCTATTCAAAGTATATCATCCCAACAGTTGGAAAGCTCTTTTCAAAAGATAAAAAAGCCTATGATTATTTACCGGAATCGGCCGCTGCTTTTCCTTTTGGAGAGACGTTCAACAATATTTTGCTAAAAACAGGGTTTAATAGTTCTAAAGTATACCCTCAAACCCTCGGCGTCGCTACCATTTATCATGCAATTAAATAAAGCTATGAACAGGCAATTCATTATAGTAGGTCTTATCTTATTTCTTACACTTCCTTCGGCAATGGCTCAAAAGGAACGAATAGAGTATTTACCTAATTTTGACAAGAGGAAAATCCATTTTGGCTATTACCTCGGGATCAATAACAATAGTTTTGAGATCAATTACCACGATCAGAGTGGGCTTGACCCGAATTCACCGGTAAATCCTACCCCAGAACAGGACATGTTCCTGGAAACAGATGCCTCTTTGGGCTTTAATATTGGCTTTGTGATCGACTACAGACTTCATAATAATATCAATCTGAGGTTTGAACCAGGTTTGATGTCTAATGCCAAAACATTGACCTTTTATGATGCCAATCTTGATGCAGCACCCAATGGAATTCCAATTTATGGAAGCTCTACGGACAATCCGGTAAGAGAGGTGGCAGGTACTTATTTACATTTACCGCTATTGTTAAAATTTAGCACCAACCGACTGAACAATATCAGACCCTATATTATTGGCGGGGTTTCATATGACTATAATTTCTCGAGTAACGAAAAGAACGGAAAGGACAATTTTGAAAGTGAATTCAGAATGACAGCTCATAACTTTATGTATGAAGTAGGATTTGGAGTCGATTTTTATATGTACTTCTTTAAATTTACTCCTTCCATAAGAGGAATTTTCGCCATGAACAACGAATTGGTAGAAGATACAAACCCAATTGACTATCCTCAATATTCGAGCCCCTGGACGGGTCCTGTAGACTTTTTGGGTACCAGAGGAATCTTTCTGAATTTGACATTTGAATAAAAAAAAGCCACCCCTTCATTTAAATGAAAGGGTGACTTAAGTGAAGGAACGAGAACATCATTCTACCCACACTTAGAATGACCGCAACTTACACATTTTAAACAACCTTCCGAATAGATCACACCCTCAGGGTCACCACATTCATTACATTTTTTATCAGCTGCCGCAGTTCCGTCGGGAACATATCTTTTTAATGCCCTTGCAACACCATTTTTCCAGGTATTGATATGATCATCATACATATTCAGATTCTGAATCAAATCAACAACATAGTTCATCGGCATCTTGTGACGTAAAATACCAGAAATCAGTTTTGCATAATTCCAGAATTCTTTGTCGAAAGATCTAGACAAGCCTTCAATCGTAATTTTATAGCCTTCTTTATCCAAATATTGGAAATCATAACGGGCGTCTCCATTTTCATCACGATTTTTAATTACCCATCCTTTTTCTAACCATTGTGGCAAGTTAAAAGCATCTTTCATTTTTCCTGTAAAGATTTCATAAGGTCTGTCATCAATGAGTCCGACAACTGCCAGCCATTTTTCAGATTCATTGTGGAAACGAACAATTTCAGCCTCAATTTTCTTAGGTCTTTTGGTAAATTCAACTTCTTTCTTATAATCTACATCCTTTTCTTCTTTCTTATCATCCGAGATTAAAATTCCACTTCTAGAGCCATCTCTGTACACCGTAATTCCCTTCAATCCTTTTTTCCATGAATCCATATAGATATCTCCTACCAAATCTGTGGTTACATCTGAAGCCAGATTGATGGTTGAACTGATGGAGTGAGTGGTATATTTTTGAACAAGTGCCTGCATCTCGACTCTTTTTTCCCAATCGATTTCTGCAGCCGTCGCACCGGTATATGGGCTTTTCGCCATATCTGTTTCTCCGGTTACCTTCATCCATTCTTCCACTTTCTTATGATATACTGTAAACTCTTCAAAAGCATCCCCTAAGTCATCCACAAAATCAACCTTTGCGTTTTTATCATCCTGGTTAATTTTTCTTCTTCTTTTATAAGACGTCATAAATACGGGTTCAATTCCAGATGAAACCTGTGCCAACATACTTAAAGAGCCTGTCGGAGCAACCGTACTTATTGAAATATTTCTACGCCCATGGTCCATCATACGCTCATACATGTCTGGAAATTCCGCTTTCAGCATTTGAACAAACTCAGAGGTGTCTTCAACAGTTCGGTTAAATACTTCAAATTGACCTCTTTCAATAGCCATGTCAATACTACTGTCAAACTCAGCCGATATTTTCGTTTTCATCACCTTGTCTACCTCCGCAATCGCTTCTGACGAATCAAATTTCAATCCCAGTGCCGCCATAGCATCAGCCAAAGCCGTAAAACCTAAACCGGTTCTTCGTCCTTTTCTGCCCGTTTCCTGTAGTAATTTCCAGGTTTCTATTTCATTCTGTTTAATATTATCCGGCTCAGGATCACCATCAATTTTATCTAAGATTTTATCAACTGCCTCCAATTCAAGATCTACCAGATCATCCATTAATCGCTGACTTTCATACACTACCTCATAAAACTTCTTGTGGTCAAATCGTGCCTCTTCAGTAAACGGGTTCTCAACAAAACTGAAAAGATTCACAGCAATCAACCTGCAGCTATCTCCACCTTGCATCGCTATTTCCGAACATGGGTTGGTAGAAGAATTCTTAAAGCCCGGGTACAATGAAGACGTAGAATAATTGTGCTGTCTGTCCCAGAAAATAAGCCCTGGCTCTGCTGTGTTGTGCGCACTTTTTATGATGGTATCCCACAACTGCTGGGCATCTACCTCTTTGGTATATTTCGGGTCTTTTGACTCAATTGGCCATCTTAGCGTATAGCTTTCTTTATTCTCAACAGCCTGCATGAATTCGTCAGAAAGTCTCACTGAAATATTAGCACCTGTTACCTTGGTAAGGTCCTGTTTGATAGTGATAAATTCTTCTATATCCGGATGTGCAATATCCATGGTGAGCATTAAAGCTCCACGGCGTCCATTTTGAGCTACTTCTCTTGTTGTCCCCGAAAAACGATTCATAAATGATACCGCACCTGTGGTAGAACCTGCTGCATTCGAAACTTTCGCATCTTTTGGTCTTAATTCAGAAAGGTCTACTCCAACACCACAACGTCTCTTAAACAATTGTGCCATTTGCTGATCCGTATAAAAGATCCCTCCATAAGAATCAAAAACAGGTGGGATTACCACACAATTTGAAAGAGAAGCAATAATTTCATGATTTCCTAAACCAAACATAACACTCCCCTGAGGAATTACATATTTAAAATCTTTGAACAAACCATAAATGGCTTTTTCATTTAATTTCTTTCTGCCTTTACCATACACAGAAAGACCTTCTTTGGTAGTTTTTATTTTGTTATAACGCGCTTCTACACGGCCAAATTCCTTTGCCATTCTTTGATGCATATCATCAGGCGTCAATTCAGAATATGTACCATCACTCTTTTTGACAGCATATTTGTTAATCCACGTAGTTGCAGCAAGCTCATCACCTTTAAAGTATGATAATGAACTACTTAACACTTGTTCATAGTTGTACACTCCTTTTGAAACTTTTTCTTCTACCATAATTGTAAATGTAATTTGTGTTTGATCGGGGATTTAAAATTAACACAAAACACAAGTTTAATTTCAAGCATTTTTAATAATTATTAACAAAACATGGTTAACATTTTTTATTCATTTTGTAAGTCAAGTAAGACGGTGTTTTTAGATGATTTTAAAAAAAAATCAAATTTTATATAGATGAAAAATGGAATTAATTTCTTACTTTTTAGCAGTAATCTATTCTCATGAACTACCGTTCCAAAATCTTTATTTATGCTGGCGTTTATTCCATTTTAGCATTGCTTTTAGGAAAACTAATGTTCTCGAATTATGTTAATTCCGCTGCAGGATTAAATGTGTTACCCATTAATTTTTTCCAGTTTCTTTTATTCGGCCTGGCTGTCATCACCTTATTAATAACGCTGCTAACAAGCTTTATTTTAGTGAAAAGATCAAAACAAGAACTCAGCTTTAAAAAAAGATTCAATTTGCTCATCCCTTGCTTTATCGGTTTATTGATCATCTTTTTCTTAATTACAGGCGATTATATTCATTTGATAGCCCCGGTATCTATGATGCTCTATGGCCTGATTTTATTAAACCTCAACAGGTTTGTTACCAGTAGATTATTACGACTAGGTATTACTATTCTCATCATAGGTATTGCTGCCATTTTCTTACAAAAGTGGCATTGGGAGTTATTAATCTTGGTTTTTGGAATTCTTCCTGTAGCCTTCGGAATCCTTATCAGAATCAAACCTTCAAGTCATCGCTAAAATTCATTGCCATCCACAAAATCCTGTAAATAACGATAGCGTTCTGTGAGTTTCCCGTTTTGCGTCATTCTGGCTCTTTGTAATATCCCGTCTTTATCTCCATTAAAAAAGGCCGGAATCACATGGGTAACAAATTTTTCACTGAAGCCCTGAGACGCATCTCTTGGCAGTTCATTGGGCAGATTATCTACTGCCATAACAGCAATGGCTCCCGCATCCTTAAAATCAGTTTCGACTTCTTTTTTAGGATCATATCCATAAATCGGATCTGCAATCGTAGATGCCCTCAGCGTTGAGGCCACCGGGCCATCAATATCACAACTAATATCAGCGACCACCTGAATCTTAAAGTCTTCTTTCCTGGCATCATCACGGGTAAAGAGATAGGGAGCGCCAGAGGCATAAAAATGTCCTGCAATATATATTTCACTCACTCTGGCGAAACGGTAAAAGTCACTGGCATATGCCTCCGGGTGGGCAAAAAAGTCAAACATATCATGAACCGATTCGTCCATTCGATAGTTGTAATCGAGCACATCTATTTGACAATAGACAGGTTCATTAAAGTCCTTGTTCAAATAATCTTCAACCTGAACCTCCTTCAATCCCATACCATCCAACATTTCTTTGGCACCGTTACTC
>NZ_JBPCUJ010000117.1:0-4840 GCF_051011215.1 Lutimonas sp. | reverse complement strand
GTACGTACTTTTCCGTTGGAATCCTAAACATCATTTGCATGATATTCTCTATATAGTCAAGAGAATTATCTCCATAATTAAGTGGGGTACCCAAGTTTTTACTATGCGCCCAAGCTGCAATAACAGGGAATTTTCCCATTAACTTTGTAATGGCATCATATACCTGCTCCTCTTTTGTAATATCGACCGTAGCCGGATTAAAAGCAGTTAACGCAGAAGTTAATGATGAAAGCATTCCCATTGGATGTGCTTTTTTAGGGAAACCATCGATAATATCTTTCATCTCCTCATTCAAAAGTTGATGATACTTGATATCCTTTTCCCACTTAGCATACTGCTCCTTGGTCGGTAACTCTCCAAAAATGATCATATAGGCCACCTCTAAAAAACTGGCTTTCTTAGTCAATTCCTCAATGGCATAACCTCTATGACGTAAAATGCCCTTTTCTCCATCTAGAAATGTTATCTTACTTTCACAAGACCCAGTATTCTTAAATCCAGAATCAATTGTGATTATTCCATTGGTAACGGCACGTAAAGTTTTTACATTTATCGCTACCTCGTTCTCGGTTCCGACAACGATTGGAAATTCATATTCTTGCCCGTTAACAATCAACTTTGCTACTTCTGACATAGGTATTAATGTATTTAATTTTTAATATTTTCTTACTGTTGCGAAATTACGAAATAACTGCCAAAATTCCGATTAAACAAAGAAGTAATATCCAATAAAAAAAGCTGAATTTTCATTCAGCTTTTCTATCTATTTATCCGTTAAAATTATCCTACTTTAAAAGCGTTTAATTGTGGATAATAAGCAGTGCTGTGTAATTCTTCTTCAATTCTTAACAACTGATTGTATTTAGCCATACGATCACTTCTTGAAGCAGAACCTGTTTTGATCTGACCTGTATTCAATGCTACGGCTAAATCAGCAATGGTGTTGTCTTCAGTTTCTCCTGAACGGTGAGACATTACTGAAGTGTACCCTGCACTATGCGCCATATTAACGGCTGCAATCGTTTCCGTCAAGGTTCCGATCTGATTTACCTTAATCAAGATGGAGTTCGCGATGTCATTGTCAATTCCTTTTCCTAATCTCTCTACATTGGTAACAAAAAGGTCATCACCTACCAACTGAACTTTATCTCCAATTTTCTCTGTCAATGATTTCCAACCATCCCAGTCATTTTCATCCATTCCGTCTTCAATCGAAATAATAGGGTACTTAGCGGCCAATTCTGCGATATATACAGCTTGCTCTTCACTGGTTCTAACCACACCTTTATCTCCTTCAAAAATGGTGTAATCATACTTACCATCCTTGTAAAATTCTGCAGCAGCACAATCCAAGGCCAACATCACATCATCACCAGCTTTATATCCTGCTTCAGAAATCGCTTTAATAATGGTATCAAGAGCATCTTCAGTACCGTCAAAAGTAGGAGCAAATCCTCCTTCATCACCAACCGCTGTGTTCAAACCACGATCATGTAATAATTTTTTAAGGTTATGGAATATCTCACTACCCATTTTAATAGCATGAGAAAAGTTTTTTGCTTTTACAGGCATCACCATAAATTCCTGAAATGCAATCGGAGCATCCGAATGAGATCCACCATTTACAATATTCATCATAGGTACCGGTAAGGTATTAGCGCTCACACCACCAACGTAACGATACAATGGCTGGTTTAATTCATTCGCTGCCGCCTTTGCTGCTGCCAATGAAACTCCCAAAATTGCATTTGCACCTAATTTCGCCTTGTTTGGAGTTCCGTCTAATTCGATCATGATCTGATCGATAGTATTTTGTTCAAACACTGAATATCCAATAACTTCTTTGGCGATTATTTCATTTACATTCTCCACTGCCTTTAAGACACCTTTCCCCATATAGTCGTCACCACCGTCTCTTAATTCCACTGCCTCATGTTCTCCCGTAGAAGCTCCTGAAGGCACAGCTGCTCTTCCCATTACACCATTTTCGGTGATCACATCAACCTCAACAGTAGGGTTTCCTCTGGAGTCGAATATTTGTCTTGCATGAATGTCTAATATAATGCTCATTTTAATTTGATTTTAATTGTTTTTACTGATGTAAATTTACGAAATATTAAAGGTTTTATATCCTAATACTTCATTAAAGTACGATATCGTTTTCGGTGATTCCTGTCCTTCAAATTATTACTTAGATGCTTTGATCATCTCAATAAACTGATCGAATAAATAAGAAGAATCATGAGGACCCGGACTGGCTTCCGGATGGTACTGAACAGAAAAACAGTTTTTATCTTTCACTCGCATTCCCGCCAGACTCTGATCGTTTAAATGTTCATGAGTCATTTCAAGTACATCGTGTGCTTCTACCGCAGATTTATCAACTACAAACCCATGATTCTGAGAGGTAATCTCTCCTTTTCCTGTCAACAGGTTCTTTACCGGGTGGTTGATCCCTCTGTGACCATTGTGCATTTTATACGTTGGAATATCATGTGCCAGGGCAATTACCTGATGACCGAGACAAATACCAAATAAAGGAAGGTCTTTATCAACGATCTCTTTTGCGAGTTTCTGAGCATTTTCTAAAGGAGTCGGATCTCCAGGTCCGTTTGATAAAAAGTATCCGTCAGGGTTAAAACTACTTAAATCTTCAAACGAAGCATCATAAGGGAAGACTTTCACATAGCAATCTCTCTGTGTAAGATTCCTCAAGATATTCCTTTTAATACCAATGTCTAATGCTGCAATTTTATAAGTAGCATTCTCATTTCCAACCGTATAAGGCTCTTTTGTTGACACTTGTGATGCCAGTTCCAATCCGTCCATAGAAGGAACAGACTCGAGCTGCTTTTTCAAGGATTCTATATCAGTATCTGTAGAGATAATGGCATTCATAGCTCCCTTATCCCTTATGTACCTTACCAAAGCACGTGTATCAATATCAGAAATAGCAACAAAATTTTGCTTTTTGAAATACGTCAATAAATCTTCCTCAGCATTGATCCTTGAATAATCAAAACTAAAATTCCTACAAACCAATCCTGCTATTTTAATTCCTTCCGACTCTTCTTCTTCAGCATTGATACCGTAGTTTCCAATATGTGCATTGGTCGTAACCATTAACTGTCCATAATAAGAAGGATCCGTAAAGATTTCCTGATACCCTGTGGTTCCTGTATTAAAACATATCTCACCAACTGCAGTACCATCGATTCCAACTGATTTCCCTTCGAACATCGTGCCGTCCTTTAAGATCAAAATTGCTTTTTTGCGTGCTTCGTATTTCATTTTCTTAAAATAATTAGTCTGTTTTAAACTTTCTGAAAAATATAATTTCTTTTTTATTCAAAAAAAAAGGATAAGCTAAAATTTAGCTTATCCTTTTTTAGGTTCAATCTTTAAAATCAAATTTATGCTTCATCCTTATTTTCAGCATCTTGTGATTTTGCTTCTTCTACTTTTTCCTCAACTGCAGTTTCAGCAGCAACAGCAGCAGGAGCGGCTTTTTTACCACCTCTTCTTCTTGTCGCTTTTTTCTTCTTAGCTTTCGGATTGTAAATTTCGTTGTAATCAACCAATTCTACCATTGCCATAGGTGCATTATCACCTTGACGATTTCCTAATTTTATGATTCTAACATAACCTCCTGGTCTGTCTCCAACTTTTACTGCTACATCTCTAAACAATTCAGAAACTGCATATTTGTCTCTTAAACTACTAAAAACGATTCTTCTGTTATGTGTAGAATCTTCTTTTGATTTTGTAATTAAAGGTTCAACATATTGACGCAATGCCTTTGCTTTAGCAACAGTTGTATTTATACGCTTGTGTTCAATTAATGAACAAGCCATATTGGCCAACATAGCTTTTCTATGTGCCGTTTTTCTACTTAAATGATTAAATTTCTTTCCGTGTCTCATCTTTCACTTGGCTATTAAAAATTTGCTAATTCAATAACAAATTTACTCCTTATCTAATTTGTATTTTGTTAAATCCATTCCAAAGGTCAAGCCTTTGTTGTTTACAAGCTCATCCAATTCAGTAAGTGATTTCTTACCAAAATTTCTAAACTTCATCAAATCACTCTTGTTGAATGAAACTAAATCACCTAATGTATCAACTTCAGCTGCTTTCAAACAGTTCAAAGCTCTTACAGAAAGATCCATGTCGATCAATCTAGTCTTCAGCAATTGTCTCATATGCAATGATTCCTCATCATAGGTCTCAGTCTTTGCAATTTCATCCGCTTCTAAAGTGATTCTTTCATCAGAGAATAACATGAAATGGTGAATTAATATTTTCGCCGCTTCTGTTAAAGCATCTTTTGGAGTAATAGAACCATCAGTGATGATGTCAAAAACTAATTTTTCATAATCTGTCTTTTGCTCAACACGAAAGTTTTCAACTGCGTATTTTACATTTTTGATTGGTGTGTAAATAGAATCAATAAAGATCGTTCCAAGAGGAGCTGATACTTTTTTGTTCTCTTCAGCCAATACAAACCCTCTTCCTTTTTCGATTGAAATTTCCATGTCAATCTTTACAGAAGGCTCCATACGACAGATTACAAGCTCAGGGTTCAATACCTGAAAACCTGAAATAAAGTTTTGAAAATCACCGGCAGTCAACTCTTCCTTACCAGTAAGAGATAAAACAACAGTTTCATTATCTGTATCTTCAATCTGCTGCTTGAAACGCATTTGCTTCAAGTTAAGAATGATTTCAGTTACATCTTCTACTACACCTTCAATCGTTGAAAATTCATGCTCAACACCTTCAATTCTCAATGAAGTTATTGCATATCCGTCTAAAGAAGATAACAACACTCTTCTCAAGG
>NZ_JBPCUJ010000116.1:0-5827 GCF_051011215.1 Lutimonas sp. | reverse complement strand
CACATGGATTTTCAGTCCATTGCTCTACCAACTGAGCTAAGGTACCATCCGTTAAATCGGGTGCAAATATAAATTTATTTTTTATTCTTTTCCAAACAATTCATTAAAATTTCTATTGTACTTTTGCTTTTCATATCATCCTGCCATGAATTTAGTTATTGATATAGGAAACACCTTAATAAAAGTGGCTGTTTTCGAAAAAGAATTTCTCCTTTTCAAAGATCAATTTCAACAAGATACAGTATTATCGGGTATACGATCGATTACAGAACAGTACGAAATTAAACATGGTATTATTTCTCATGTAGCGGCACTGGATAGCAACATCATGAATAAAATCAAAGATCTGGTCAATTTGATCGTCTTAAATCATGACACCAGGATTCCATTTAGCAATAACTACCTAACCCCCAAAACCTTAGGAGTCGACAGGCTGGCTTTGGTAGCCGCTGCAAGCAAGCAGTTTCCAAAACAAAACACCTTGATTATTGATGCCGGATCATGTATTACATTTGACTTCTTGAATGAATTCAATTCATATACCGGAGGGGCTATTTCTCCAGGCATCGAAATGCGATATAAAGCAGTCAATCATTTTACATCTAACCTTCCTTTATTAAAAAGAACTGAACGGATACCTTCTGTTGGTGATTCAACAGAAAATGCAATTCATCAGGGCATTTTAAACGGAGTGATTCTTGAAATCGAAGGCGTGATTAGCCAATATTTAGCAAAAAATCAAAAATTAACAGTAGTTTTAACAGGAGGGGACACAATTTTCTTGGCAAAAAACTTAAAAAGTAGCATATTTGCCACTCCAAATTTTTTATTGGAGGGATTGAATAGTATTTTGATACATAATATAGACGAATGATAAAAGATATAATAGTAATTGCTATTCTTTTTATATCAACACTAAGTTTTTCACAAGCAACCAATTCATCTCCTTATTCTTTATTCGGAATTGGAGATCAGGCACATCTTAAAACGGTTGAGGAAATTTCGATGGGACAGATGGGTGGAGCATTAAATAGCGAATATCAATTGAGCTTTACGAATCCTGCATCTTACGGATCGTTGAGATGGACAACCTATGTTTTCGCAGGGGGTAATAAAACGAATTATGTGGATGATGGAGAAAACAAACAAACAAGTTCTGCTGCTGCACTTAGTTATATTGGCTTAGGAATACCAATCAGAGGTAATCAGGGTCTTGTGATGGGGCTTCAGTTGAACAGTGCCGTAGGTTATTCATTAGTGGATCAGAGATTTGATGATGATGGAAATCTACTTGAACTAGACAGGTATTATGGTAATGGAGGAACAAACCGGGCCTTTCTTGGGTACGGATATCAGTTTCCTTTTAATTTATCATTAGGTGTGGAGTTTGCTTATATCTTCGGAGGAATAGACAATAATGTCTTAAACAGAAGAGACAATGTACAGTTGGCAACCCAGCACCTTACAGACTCTAGAATTACCGGTACTACTGCCAAGGTTGGAGCGCATTATGCTCCTAAAATCAGCGAAAATCTACGTGTGAAATTTGGAGTGGCTCTTGATTTGGAATCTACATTGAATGAAGATGGTGATGTACTCCTTTATACGATTGTAAATGACGAAGATGCGATTGGGCTTCCAGTTGACACTTTGGCAAGTTCTGAATACAAAGCAACTATTACTTCTCCACTTAAAACTGCTCTTAGTGCTGGAATCGGAGAGGATCATAAATGGTTTATTGGAGCGGAATACACGTTTCAGGATCCGCTTGATCTGAGTGGTGGTATTTATGATGATGTCAGTTTTTACAGGTATGATAAGTTTTCAAACATTTCTGTAGGTGGTTTTTATACCCCTAATAGAATGTCTATTAGTAGTTACTTTAAAAGGATGACTTATAGGGCCGGATTTAACTATCAGAAGACAGGCTTAGTGGTCAATGACACTGATATTGACGAATATGGCATATCTTTTGGTGTAAGTTTACCGATGGGATTAAAAATTTCTAACGTAAATTTGGGTTTTGAACTTGGAAGAAGAGGGACAACAGATAACAACTTAGTCGAAGAAGAGTTTTTCAACTTCAGGTTAAGTTTATCACTTAATGATAAGTGGTTTAGAAGACAAAAAATTTATTAATATTAACAAATCTTAAAAATGAAATTAGCAAAGGCGGTATTGATTGTGATGGCTCTATTCCTTACTGGAGGAAGTTTTAACATCTACGGGCAAGACAAATATGGTAGTGAACCAGACAAGTGTAAAACGAACTTATCTCTGTTTCATGAAGCAGTTAAAATGAAAAACTATGAGGCAGCAATTGAGCCTTGGGAATGGTGTGTTGAAAATTGTCCAACAGCTTCTAAAATTATCTATAGTGATGGTTTAAAAATGGCTGAGGCAAAATATGATGAGGCTGCCGGAGTTATCCCTGTTAAAAAAGGTGAAAAGATTGAGACCAATGATTATATATTTAAGGTCGAGAAAAAATATTATGACACTTCAAAATCCAACAAAGAAGAAATGTCAAAATATGCGATCGACGTCATTCTGGTTTATAATTTAAGAGTGAAGCATTTTCCTGAAAACCTTGGAAAAGTTTATAGTGATTGGGCCAATTTCTTATTCAAAAGAGCCGTACTTGAAAATTTGATCTTAAAAGAAGAAATTTTTGACAAATTAAGTTTGTCTTTCAAAGCCGATCCGACTGGGATGAGTGTAAAGAATCTTGGTAAATATTTCCAAACTGTTACTGATATTGAAAAAGATGTAAATCCTCAATTAGTTTTCGACACCTATGATGATATTACAGAGGCCGTAACTTTAAAAATGGATAAGTATTCAAGAGAACTCGATGTTATAAATGAGAAATTGGCAAAGGGTGGTGAACTTACTTCCAAAGAAAAAAGCAAAAAAAGAGCAAGAGAAGTTAATTTAAGAGCCTTAGGGCAGGTTGAAGGATACCTTGACAATACCTTAACTGAAGTTGCTACTTGTGACAGATTGATTCCATTGTATAAAGACAATTTTGAAAAAAACAAGAACAATGCGACTTGGTTAAAAAGAGCGGTTTCAAGGTTAAATCAAAAAGAGTGTACTGATAACCCAATTTATCCTTCAATGGTTGAAGCCTATGTAAATGCTGCACCTTCTTCTGATGCTTTTGTATTTTACGCAGGGATTCTTATGGAACAGGGAGATTCCAATAAAGCCATTGAATATTTCAACAAGGCAATTGACTTGGAACCAGACAATTATAAAAAAGCAAAATATTACTATAGAGTTGCATTGATCTTTAAGAAGAAAGGATCTAGATCTAAAGCAAGAGAATATGCAAGACTTGCCATCAAGCAAAGACCAAGTATGGGAAGTGCTTATTTGTTAATCTCTAATTTGTATGCATCAAGTGCCAATACTTGTGGAACGGATGAGATTTCAAAAAGAATGGTATATGTAGCCGCCGCCGACAAAGCGAGACAAGCCAAAGCTGCAGATCCGGGTATTACTTCTACAGCTAATAAATACATTAAAAGTTATATGGCCAGTGCTCCTTCTAAAAAACTAGTTTTTACCGAAGGACTTGAATCTGGTTCTACACATAAAGTTGGATGCTGGATCAACGAATCAGCAAAAATCCCTTAGTCTTTTGAATGTTTAAAAAGATTACATACCGTTTGTCAAACATTGCTGCTATTTTTATAGTGGCAATGTTTTTTTCATGTGGTAATGATATAAAGGAAGTTCAGGACTTTTTAGCTGAAAAAAACCTGCCAATTGGTGCTGCAAAAAATGTCCATCTTATCCATACTGATTCTGGTGTTGTAAAAACCATTCTCACAGCACCGGTGATGCATGATTTTTCAAACAGAGAAGATCATCCTTACACCTTGTTCCCTGAGGGGGTGCAAATTGTTAGTTTTGATAAAAAAGGAGATTCGGTAATCCTCACTGCGGGCTACTCCATTTCTTTTACGAATACGAATATCTCAGAAGTAAAAGACAGTGTTAAAATTGTCAATCCAGCTGAAAAAACCAAATTATTTACAGACCAGCTTTTTTGGGACTCAAATGAACATTATATTTATACTGAAAAAAATTTCACGTTAATCACAAAATTTGATACGATCCATGGCAAGGGCTTTGAATCTAATGAAGACCTCAGTCGTGTAAATATGAAATCAATCAAAGGAAGTGTCTACGTTGAGGAATCTCCCTAATTATGGCTAAATATTTTAAATTTTTTGAAATTGCATACCTTGTAATTGCAATTGTATTTATTGTTGAATCTATTCTTCGATGGAATTCAGATCCCAACAAGGCATATATCTTTCTTGCCTTTGCGGTATTAGCTGTCTTTATGTATTTTTTCAGGAAAAAGTATCGGAAACGTTTTCAAAAGCACGAACGTAAAGAATGATCATTCAATTAATCATCATATTTATTTCGGTGCTTTTGTCAGCTTTTTTCTCAGGTATGGAAATCGCATTTGTGTCTTCCAACAAAATGCATCTTGAACTTGAGAAGAAAAAAGATACTTTATTAGCAAAGATCCTGAAAAGGCTCACCCAAAAACCAAGTCGATTTATTACTACCATGCTAGTTGGCAACAATATTGCTCTGGTAATTTATGGGTATTTTATGGGTGACCTGCTCATGAATTTTTTTAGAGAGGATATCAACAATGAATTTTTATTATTACTGACCCAAACGTTTATCTCGACTATTATCATTTTAATTACAGCCGAATTTCTTCCAAAGGCCGTATTTAGAATTTACGCCAATGAAAGCATGAAGATTTTTGCCTTTCCGGCTTACTTTTTTTATTGGCTATTTTATGTCATTTCCAAACTGATCACTGGTATTTCTGACTTTTTTTTACGTGTACTTTTTAATGCCAAAGAGGACAAGATACAACCTGCATTTTCCAAAGCAGAACTAGGACATTATATTGATGAGCAATTGGAGACGGCTGAAGACGAAGTTGATTCAGAAATACAAATATTTCAAAATGCCCTTGAATTTCATAATGTAAAGGCCCGGGAAGCCATGATCCCCAGAACGGAGATCATCGCTGTAGAGGTTCATGATTCGACCAGGAATCTAAAACAACTATTTATGGACACCGGTCTTTCCAAAGTAATGGTTTACAATAATTCTTTGGACGACATCATTGGCTATGCACATTTCTTTGACCTTTTTAAAAAACCAAAAAATATAAGGTCTATTCTTTTACCCATTGAGATCGTTCCTGAGACAATGATGATTCACGACATTCTTAATGATCTTATTTTGAAAAGCAAAAGTGTTGCCATCGTATTGGATGAATATGGTGGTACTTCAGGCCTAATTACCATTGAAGATATCATTGAAGAACTCTTTGGAGACATCGAAGATGAACATGACAGTATTAAGTTACTCGAAGAAAAAATAAACGACAGGGAATACAAATTCTCTACAAGATTGGAAGTTGATTATATCAATGAAATCTACAGCCTTGACTTGGAAGAAGATAGCAATTATGAAACCCTCGGTGGATTAATCGTAAATCATACTGAGAATATCCCATCAACCGGTGAAGTCATCCAAATTGACAACTACCAATTCACCATCTTAAAAGAATCTGCTTCTAAAATTGAAGAGGTCTATTTAAAAGTTTTATTTAAAGACACATAGCCCCATTTTTAGCCTAAAAATTTAGTATTAAACTCCTTTCATTATTAAAAGGTAAATTGTATTTTCGCAACCTAAATTTTTTAACAGAAAAGAAAATGGCAGTATTATCGAAAATTAGAGAGAGATCATTATTTTTAATCATCATAATTGCATT
>NZ_JBPCUJ010000115.1:0-11252 GCF_051011215.1 Lutimonas sp. | reverse complement strand
GATTAACTGCGTTGATCCCAAAGGGGTGCGCCCGATCAAGTAAAAAGAAATTAATCACTTCGTGATTTCTCTTTTTTATTTTATCTGGCTAGTCCTCGAATTTCATTCGGACCGATTCATATAAAATAAAAAAAGCCTTCTATCGAAGACTTTTCTTTTTCCTTGTGGAGCTACGGGGATTCGAACCCCGGACCTCTTGACTGCCAGTCAAGCACTCTAGCCAACTGAGCTATAACCCCAAAATTTTAGAAACACAAATTACGACATTCCTTTTAAAACAAGCAAGGGAATACTGCTATCAAAATCAATTTTTTTAACGCGATCATTTTCCCATAATTTCTTGAAAAATCCGCGTTTTCTGCGGATAACACATAACATATCGGGTTTCTCTTCGCGTAAGTACTCTAAAACACCCTGATACACTGTTGCATTTGTGGTTGGAATCAATTGACTGATATGACTTTTAAGCGTATCGTTAAGTTCAAGATCTTTGGCATCAAGCTTTGGCGTTTTGACCTGTAACAGATTGATGGTTGACGAAAAAGTATCCTTGATCTTCACTAACAGATCTAAGGTATTCACTGATTTGAGAGATCCGGATTTAAGGGTCATCAAAATCTTTTTGATTGGTTTAAAAGTGACGTTTTTTGGAATAATCAAAACAGGAACCTTGGTGTCTTTTATAATATTTCCAGTAATTTTTCCTAAAAAGATATTTTCGTCTGCACCATCATTTTTCGTCGAAGCAATAATTAAATCAATTTGAAGGAGCTTACTTAATTGCTTTAAAGTATCAATAACAGTATATCCTTTCAAAGTACTTGTCATGATTTCTACATTCTTTCTGTCAACCTTTTTAATATGATCCTTTAAAATGGCTTTACTATCTCTTTCCAGGATCTGATCCACCTTGAGAATACTTCCACTTATTTTAGGACTGCTATATACGTGAACCAGAAAAATTTTGGCCCCGACTGCATCCGCAAAATCAATTGCGTATTGGAGCGTATTTACCGCGTGTTCATTACTACCTACTGGAACTAAAATATTTTTCATCAGTTTAAATTATAATATAGACGGTTAAAAATAAAAAAAACTTCTAAGTAAATACCTAGAAGTTCTCATTTTAAATAACTTAAAGATTAGTATCTGTAGTATTCAGGTTTAAATGGACCTTCTACTTTGACACCAATATAGTCTGCCTGATCTTTTCTCAATTCCTCCAATTCTACCCCTATTTTTTCCAGGTGCAGTCTGGCAACTTTCTCATCGAGATGCTTTGGAAGCATATAGACTTTGTTCTCATATTTATCAGAGTTATTCCATAATTCCAACTGAGCCAATGTTTGATTGGTAAAGGAATTACTCATTACAAAGCTTGGATGACCTGTTGCACATCCTAAATTTACCAAACGCCCTTCAGCTAACACTAATAATTCTTTCCCGTCAATAGTATATTTATCAACCTGAGGTTTGATTTCAACTTTCGTGTCTCCAAAGTTTGAATTCAACCATGCCATATCAATTTCATTGTCAAAGTGACCGATATTACAGATAATAGCCTTGTCTTTAACAGCTCTAAAGTGTCTTTCCTGAACAATATCCTTATTACCGGTTGTTGTGATTACGATATCAGCTTTATCAATCACATTGTCCAATTTTTTAACCTCAAAGCCTTCCATAGCAGCCTGAAGCGCACAGATAGGATCAATTTCAGTAACAATAACCCGAGCTCCTGTTCCTTTGAACGAAGCTGCCGTACCTTTACCTACATCACCATAGCCAGCCACAACAACAACTTTTCCAGCCATCATAGTATCTGTTGCTCTTCTAATTGCATCCACAGCACTTTCTCTACAACCGTATTTATTATCAAATTTTGATTTGGTCACAGAGTCATTTACATTGATTGCAGGCATTGGTAAGGTACCTTCCTTCATTCTGTCATACAAACGATGAACTCCTGTTGTTGTTTCTTCAGATAAACCTTTGATATCTTTTACTAATTCCGGGTATCTGTCTAAAACCATGTTAGTCAGATCTCCACCATCATCCAAAATCATGTTCAATGGTTTTTTGTCTTCACCAAAGAATAAAGTTTGTTCGATACACCAATCAAATTCTTCTTCAGTCAAACCTTTCCAGGCATAAACTGATACTCCCGCTGCTGCAATTGCCGCCGCTGCCTGATCTTGTGTTGAAAAGATATTACAAGAACTCCAGGTCACTTCAGCACCTAATTCAACAAGTGTTTCAATTAAAACCGCCGTTTGAATGGTCATGTGCAAACAACCAGCAATTCTGGCTCCTTTAAGAGGTTTTTCTGCGCCAAATTCTTCACGAAGGCTCATAAGACCTGGCATTTCAGCCTCAGCCAATTCAATTTCCTTTCTTCCCCAATCTGCAAGATTGATGTCTTTCACCTTATATTTCACGTAAGTCGATGTTTCTGAACTCATTATTTTTATATTTGTTTTGAGTTTTCAAAAATACAAAATACCGATTAAAGTTTGTATGCCTATTTATAAAATCATTAATTCAAGTAATAAAACCACAATTTACGTCTGGAAAATTGAAGAATCATTGGATGACTTAAAAGATGATCTGAGCCTTACGGAGCACAGTTTGACAAGATTGAATGGTATGAAATCTGAATTACATCAAAAAGGGTTTTTAAGTGTCAGGAAATTGCTAAATTATGCTGGTTATCAAGATTTTAACCTTTCTTATAATACATATGGAAAGCCTTTTCTGGATGATGATAAACATATTTCCATCACGCATTCCTTTAATTTTGCGGCCATTTTAATAAGTGATCGAGAGGCTGGAGTTGATATTGAAAAGAACCGGGAAAAAATCGTTCAAATTCATCATCGATTCGTCAATACCGAGGTGGATTCTCTTTCCAATGAGGATTTGGTGAAACAGCTTACGGTAATTTGGGGAGCAAAAGAGTCGATGTATAAGACATATCCCTATGGAGGATTGAGCTTTCATGACCATATAGGGATCAATCCTTTTTTGTTTGCTGATGGTAGGTCAACGGGAAGAGTTATATTTGACGACTGGAAGAAGGAATATGAAATTAATTTTGAATTCTTTAAGGAAGGCTTTACCCTTGTCTATGCCTTGGAAAAATAGCATTAAATTTTATATGCAGTAATTGAGACTGAACCTAATGAAAAAGTATGATTTACGATTTTTTTATATCGGCAATTAATGAGGGTAGAAAATTACTCGCAATTCTCTTGGATCCGGATAAGTTACAGGAGAGTATGCTGGATGATCTTATTCCAAAGATAAATGAATCGTCGGTAGATGTAATTTTTATAGGAGGAAGTACGGTTCCGAAAAATGCAACCGATTTATTGGTTCAACATCTAAGAAAGAGAACATCAAAACCGCTGGTCTTGTTTCCGGGACATTTCGATCAGATCACACCATTGGCTGATGGAGTATTGTTTTTGTCGCTGTTGTCAGGCAGAAACCCGGAGTATTTAGTGAATCAACAGGTAAATGCTGTTCCCTACATTGAAAATACAGATTTAGAAGTGATTCCAACAGGTTATATTTTAGTTGATGGGGGAAAAGAAACAGCTGTTCAGAGAGTCAGTGGAACGACACCCATTGCTGCCGAGAATATTGAAAAAATTAGCAGAACTGCTACAGCAGGGATGTACATGGGTAACAAATTAATATACCTGGAAGCAGGAAGCGGCGCATTGAATCCCGTTGCAGCCGAAGTAATTCGTTCGGTAAAGAAAAAAATTTCCATTCCTTTAATTGTTGGCGGAGGAATCAGATCAACAATAGCATTGCAAGAAGCTTATGATAACGGAGCAGACATAGTTGTCATCGGTACTGCCTTTGAAGAAAACAGCGATTTACTTACAAAATTTAAGAAGGATGAACATATCTATTGATATCTCGATGTACCCGTTACATAAGGACTTTGAAAAGCCAATTATTGAATTTATTAAAGCGTTGAGAAAGTCTGATTTTCACATTGAAGAAAATGGTTTAAGCACACAAATATTCGGACCTTTCGAAGAAGTGATGGCTTTTGTCAATTCGAATATTCATAGTTCGTTACTTGAGGAAAAGAATTGCGTTTTTATTTTGAAAATAGTCACTGACGACAGATCCCATCATGCACCAGATTATTGAAACCCTGTTTGAACAGTATCAGGATTATCAGACTATTGATATTGTTTTAGAGATTGTCGCAGTCGTCTTCGGATTTTTATCTGTTTGGTTTTCGAAACAAAATAAAATTCTGGTCTTTCCCACTGGAATGATCAGCACCTCCATCTTTGTTTATTTATTATTTAATTGGGGATTATTAGGAGATATGATGATCAATGGGTATTATTTTCTGATGAGTGTATATGGCTGGTTTATATGGACAAGAAAGGTGGATGCTACCCATGTAACTCCTATCAGCAGGACTAACAGAAAAGAAAAACAACAATCCGTATTTATTTTCTTTGCTACGATCATTTTTGTATTTATTGTTTATTATTACAGTGATAAATGGAACAACTGGACCGCGTATGTTGATACGGTTACCACAGCCATCTTTTTTGTCGGAATGTGGCTTATGGCAAAGAGAAAAATAGAAAACTGGATATATTGGATTATTGGAGATGTGATTTCTGTTCCTTTATATTTGTACAAAGGACTTGCTTTTACAAGTTTTCAATATTTAGGATTTACATTTATTGCAATTTTTGGCTATTTAGCATGGAAAAAACACTTGAACAGCATCCGGTAAACTTGATTAAAGTTGTATTGTTTGGTCCGGAATCTACCGGAAAAACAACGATGTCAGAATTATTGGCAAAGCATTACGACACGGTATGGGTGGCAGAATATGCTCGTGAATATTTACAGGATAAATGGAATAATGAAAGGAAGACCTGTGAGGATTCCGATCTGATTCCTATTGCCAGAGGTCAGATTGCCTTGGAAAATAAATTGGCTCTCAAGGCTGATAAAATTTTGATATGTGATACCGATCTTTTGGAAACCAAAGTGTATTCTGAGGAATACTATGGTGGTTTTGTGCATCCTGAACTAGATACCTATGCCCTAAAGAATCAATATGATTTATATTTGCTAACCAATATTGATACTCCATGGGAAGCGGATGACTTGAGAGACCGTCCAGATCAAAGAAAGGAAATGTACAATGCCTTTGAAAACACCCTGCTAAAATATAACAGGCCCTATATTAAACTAAATGGGAGTATTAAGGAGCGGTTGAATGTGGCCACAACAGCAATCGATATGCTCTTGAATCAAAGGAAAAATTTAGATTCCTACTCAAGTGGATTGTAAGTGGCGACGAAATAAAATAACCATTCTATGTTTAACAGCAACAACTTAGTAAAGGAAATCTCCTTTTCCGCCGTACGATCGGGAGGACCCGGCGGACAGCATGCCAATAAGGTTTCTTCAAAAGTTGTCTTGGTATTTAATATTTTGGATTCTTCCTTGCTGAGTGCTGCACAGAAGGAAGTGTTGCTTCAAAAATTGGCACGAAAGCTCAACAGTCGAGGCGACTTGATCTTGACCTGTGACGAAACCAGAAGTCAGCATAAAAATAAAGAAATTGCAGTCAAGAGATTGACAAGTTTGATGGAGGGTTCATTAAAAAAAACGAAGAGAAGGGTCCCTACAAAAGTGAGCAGGGCTGAGAAGGCAAGACGCATTGAAGCCAAGAAAAAAAAGGGGTTAAAAAAGTCACTTCGGCAAAAACCCAGATGGGACTAAAAAATCTGTTTTTATTTTTTAATTAACGATTGTTGTTTACATTTGCAGTAATCTTAAAAGGGGTGCCAAAATACAGGCTGAGATTAAACCCATAGAACCTGGAACAGGTAATGCTGTTTAGGGAAGTGATTGATAGCCAAGCTATAAATAAAGGTATTATCAATTCGAATTTCACCTCTTTTTATTCGATTTTCATTAATTAATTCGTCCCCAATAGGGCAACAGAATGAAACGAATCATTATTATTTCTGCGATGTGCATAGGACTTCATGCATATTCTCAAGAGCAAAGTATTTTAAAAGACACCATTGACCTTGATGAGGTATTGGTAAAAGCGACAAGAGTAGATGAAAAGGCGCCTTTTGTCAGGTCTAATGTTACCAAAGAAGAAATTGAATCCAGAAACCTTGGGCAGGATATTCCTGTATTATTGAATTTTTTGCCAAACGTAGTGAGTACATCGGATGCCGGTAACGGAATTGGTTATACGGGAATTCGGGTGAGAGGTAGCGATGCGTCAAGAGTTAATGTAACGATTAATGGTATTCCTTTGAATGACAGTGAATCCCATGGTGTTTTTTGGGTAAACCTCCCTGATTTTGCGAGTTCCACACAAAGTATGCAGTTACAAAGAGGTGTGGGCTCATCAACAAACGGAGCAGGAGCTTTTGGAGCAAGTTTAAGTCTTTCAACCAATGGAATTCGGGAACAAGGATTCGCTGAATTAGGATTCTCAGGAGGATCGTTTAACACACTCAAGGCAAACGCTCAGTTTGGCACAGGAATTATTAAAAGCAAGGGTAAATTTAGTTCTGAATTTACGGGAAGAGTCTCGACGATTCAGTCGGACGGATATATAGATCGCGCTTCAGCAGATTTGAGATCAGTATATCTTTCTGCCAGTATTTTTAGTGAGACAACCCTGATCAAGGCCATTGCATTTGGAGGTCATGAGGTTACGTATCAGGCCTGGTATGGTATTGATGAGGAGACCTTAAAAAATGACAGAACATACAATCCAGCAGGAGAAATATACGACAAGGATGGAAACCTAACAGGGTTTTATGAAAATCAGGTTGATGACTATAAGCAAGATCATTATCAACTGCATGTAAATCATGATTTTGGAAACCAATGGACAGGAAACATAGCATTTCACTATACCTATGGAAGAGGGTTTTATGAACAGTATGAAAATGATGCTGACTTTGATGTCTATGGCTTTGAGCCTATCATTGTTGATGGTGAAGAAATAAATACAACTGACCTGGTGCAAAGAAAGTGGTTGGACAATGATTTTTATGGAACGACTTTTTCTTTGTTAAAGAATTTTGACAAGGTGAACTTTATTTTAGGAGGTGCATTTAACAAATATGATGGTGATCATTTCGGGGAGGTCAAATGGGCACAGTATGGAAGTGATATGATAAATCAGCGTTTTTATGACAATACGGGTAAAAAGACAGATTTCAATATGTATGCAAAGGCCGACTATACATTAAATAATAACTGGAGCCTTTTTGGAGATCTTCAGTACAGATATGTAGATTATAAAGTTGAAGGTGTTGATGAAGGACCAGTGGAAATTAGTATTGAGGATGAGAATAACTTTTTTAATCCGAAATTTGGTGTCAGTTACTTTTTAGAGAAAAGTAGTTTTTATGTGTCGTATGCAAAAGGCCATAAAGAACCAAAGAGGGCGGATTATTTGGCCAATAGTGATGTAAAACCAGAATCCTTGGATGATTTTGAATTGGGATGGAACTATAACACCGATAATTTTAGGCTAAAGACCAATATATACTATATGAATTATGTGGATCAATTAGTACTTACAGGTATGATTGACGATGTGGGAAATCCAATTGCAGATAATATCGGAAGTAGTTATAGATTAGGCCTTGAAGTTGATGCTGTTGTAAGATTCTCAGAGAAGTTTATTTGGCAACCTAATTTCGCCATAAGTACTAATAAGAACATTGATAAGTATTATGAGTTTGATGGAGAGTTAACAAATTTTGGCAATACAGACCTTGCTTATTCTCCTAATTTTATAGCTGCGAGTAATATAAAGTACCAGCCTCTGGAAAATTTTCAAATTAGTTTATTATCAAAATATGTTGGAGAGCAGTATATGAGTAATATCGCTTTAGAAGAATCAAAACTGGACGCTTATTTCATTAATGATTTGCAAGTAAGTTATGAGATTAGAACAGAAAAACTTTTTAAATCAGTTGTGTTTACAGGATTGGTGAACAATCTTTTTAATGTAAAATATGTGTCTAATGGTTATTTCTACACCTATGATGATACCTGGACCGATCCTGATCAGGTAACTACGATCACGGGTGCCGGTTACTATCCTCAGGCTGAATTAAACTTTTTGCTTGGAGTAAATCTTAAGTTTTAAGAAAGAAGCTAAAATTCGATTTTTTTTAAAAAGGGCCTTATTAAAAATGGGGCCTTTTTTTCTTCCATAAAGGGTAAGGATTGTTTTAAAAGGAAAAATACAATTGTCTAAAAAAGAGAAATACTCCTATCAGTTTTTAGGAAATGAAAGGCTCCACATTCCTCTGAGTTCGCCTTCTTTATAGCCGGTAGCAAGATCATCCGGATAGTTAGATTTGATAATAGAATCTGCAGATTTAGAAAGTTCTTTACCAGGTGTACCATGACACATCAAACACTTTTTCTCCATCAAAATAGGACTAAAGTAGTACACTCCCTCATTTTCAAAATTGACGATGGCTTGTAAGGTTTTGCCGTTTTTATGATCTGTTTGGAACTTTGTGAGCGCGGTTTTTTCGATTTCAGAAGGTTTATTTAAAGGATTTCTGATTTTTAAAGAAGTCCGTTTTATATAAACATTATTAGATTCAGACATCTTATCAGTAATTGGAATGGCTTCCGCGTTACAATATGCTATTGCTAATGGAATTCCTCCCTCTTTCATTTTTGACATCAGATTTTCGGAGAGTTCTTTTGCAGTGGATGCAACGATGAGATGTCCTTTTTCCTCTGCTTCTTTTTGACTCACGGTATCTTTACAGGAAAAAACAATCCCTGCTAAAAGAAAAATTAAGATGCTAGGTTTCACTGTTAAAATTTACTTTACGGTTTTCAATCCATCTTTTTCCCAGGCTATGATGCCACCGTCCAGATCATAGACCTTTTTAAAGCCAAGATCTTCTAAAACTTTGGCTGATCTTCCACTTCTTCCACCTACTTTACAGTACACATAAACGTCCTGATTTCGATCAAGCTCACCGACCAGTTCTTCAAAATTGTCTGCCTTGTAATCGATGTTGACGGAATTTTCCAAATGACCGGAAGCGAATTCTTCAGGAGTCCTGACATCGATAATCAGAATATCCTCATTTCGATTATTCAATTCACTTGGTGAAATCAAAGAAATTGTGGTTTCAGCTTCTTCTGTGGCTGATCCTTTCTTTTGTTTTTGACCACAGGATACCAGACTTATGCTTAACAATGCAATGAACAGATAATGAGATTTTTTAATTTTCATGACGATACTATTTGAATTGACTTTTACAATGTTACATAAAAAAAGGGAGTTTTAAACTCCCTTTCATTGCAGTCGTATCTATTTTATAATAAGGTCGTCGGACAAACATAATCTGTCATCGGAGCCTCCGTTTCCTTCAAATCCTTAAAACCTCCTCTAACATCAGTTACTTTTTCTACTCCATTTGCTTTGAATATGGAAGCAGCAACCAGCGATCTGTAGCCACTGGCACAATGCAGGAAGTATTCTTTTTCAGGATCAATCTCTGAGAAATTATCGTTGATAAAATCAAGCGGGAAGTTCTCGACACCTACAACATGTTCAGAGAGATATTCTGATTCTTTTCGAACGTCCACAGGTTTTTCCATTTCACCCCTGGCCAATTTCTCAGCAAAAAGATGCGCAGAAATCGAACCAATGGTATCTACCTCGAAACCATGGCTTTTCCAATTGGATAATCCACCTTCCAGGTAACCCATTGTATTGTCGTATCCAACTCTTGAAAATCTCGTTACAATTTCGTTTACCCTGTTTTCACTATCCGCTATAAAGATGATTTTCTGGTTTATATCTTTGATCAGCGCACCAACCCAAGGTGCAAAACTTCCGTCAATCCCTATGTACCAGGCTCCGGGTACGGTGCCTTCTTCAGCATATAATTCTTTACTTCTTGTGTCAACAACAAGAATGTCTTTTTGATCACTCAATTCTTTAAATGTAGCTGCATCCAAAGGAGTTGTTCCGTTATGCAGAATGTCTTCAATACTTGTATTGATCGTTTTATTCATTCGTACATTATTCGGGAAATATTGAGGTGGCGGCTTTAAACCTGTTGTTACTTCATCAATAAATTCTTCCTTGGTCATATCCGCACGAAGTGCATAGTTCGTTTTCTTTTGATTCCCTAGGGTGTCAAAAGTTTCAGAACTCATATTTTTTCCACATGCTGAACCAGCTCCATGATTTGGATAGACAATAATATCGTCAGGGAGGGTCATGATTTTGTTTCGAAGAGAATCAAACAGGTGTCCCGCCAAATCTTTTTCTGTCAATTTCCCCTGCTTTACCGCCAAATCAGGTCTACCTACATCACCAATAAACAAGCAGTCACCTGTGCATACATAGGGGGTGTTTCCCTCGCCATCAGTAATCAGATAAGAAGAAGACTCCATCGTATGTCCTGGTGTGTGCAGTAAGGTGATCTTACCATCGCCAAGAGGGAATTCTTCTCCATCTGTGGCATTGTATATGTCATACTCGGCAGTGGCATTTGGACCAAAAATTATTTTTGCACCTGTTTTTTGTGCAAGGTCATATTGACCCGAAACAAAATCAGCATGAAAATGAGTTAAGAATACATATTTAATTTGGGCATTATCAGCCTCCGCCATTCTCAGGTAAGGCTCCGTTTCTCTAAGTGGATCAATAACAGCAGCTTCTCCATTTGACTCAACATAATAAGCCATTTCAGCTAGACATCCTGTAAATAATTGTTCTACTTTCATTGTTTTTTAGTTTAAATTTACTCAAAGTTAGTCATTGAAGAATAATCTTTTGTAACACATGTTACTTGTTCTTCTAAGATTTTACCGATTGGATTGCTTTGTATATTGCTGATAACTATACCTTTTAGGAAGTTCAAAGCAATTATCTTTAAAACAATCTACGGCTTCCTGGTTACTCATAAAGCAATGATCGTACCGTATTTTTTTCATCAGTCTGGATTTAACCAATGTATCACGAACAGGTCCTTTTAACCCTGTAAATACCAGGGTGATTCCTTTGGATGTAAAAAAATCATGAATTTCCCCAAGCGCATAAATGGCGCTGCTGTCGACAGCATTCATACTTTCTGAATCAATCACGATTAATTCCAGGTCAGGCCCTTTTTCCTTGGCAAAAGCTTTTATTCGTTCTTTAAAATAGGCAATGTTTGCAAAATATAATTGAG
>NZ_JBPCUJ010000114.1:0-15798 GCF_051011215.1 Lutimonas sp. | reverse complement strand
TTAAAATAGTTCTAACTATTTTAAGGCTTAGGCTTTAAGAATTGGGTAAATTTATTACATTTGTGACATTCACATTACAAACAAGTTAACACGATATCATTTTATGGGGTTTTTTGACTTTATGACAGAAGATATTGCAATCGATTTAGGGACTGCAAATACTTTAATCATTCACAAAGGAAAAGTTGTTGTAGATAGTCCGTCAATTGTTGCTATGGACAGGGCCACCAACAAAATCATTGCCATCGGAAAAAGGGCCAACCAAATGCAGGGCAAAACCCACGAAAACATTAAAACAATACGACCCTTAAAAGATGGAGTAATTGCTGACTTTGAAGCATCTGAACAGATGATTCGTGAATTCATCAAGAATATTCCAACCATTAAAAAAAGATTCTTTCGACCTTCCTTGCGCATGGTCATCTGTATTCCATCAGGAATTACTGAAGTGGAGAAAAGAGCGGTTCGGGATTCAGCGGAACAGATGAATGCAAAGGATATTTATTTGATCTATGAACCAATGGCAGCCGCAATAGGTATTGGGATCGATATTATGATGCCAAAAGGAAACATGATTATTGATATAGGCGGAGGGACAACAGAAATCGCTGTTATTGCTCTGAGCGGCATCGTTTGTGATAAATCCGTAAAAGTGGCCGGTGATGTTTTTACCAGCGACATTGCTATGTATCTGAGAACTCAGCACAACCTGTATATTGGAGAAACAACTGCTGAAAAAATAAAAATTCAAATTGGAGCGGCAACCGAAGAACTGGACACTCCTCCCGATGATATTTCTATCCAGGGAAGAGACCTGCTAAGCGGTAAACCTAAACAAATTGAATTGTCATACCGGGAAATTGCCAAGGCATTGGAAAAATCGATTCTGAGAATTGAAGATGCCGTGATGGAAACCTTATCTCAAACTCCTCCGGAACTTGCCGCAGATATTTATAATACAGGAATCTACCTGGCAGGTGGCGGATCGATGCTTCGTGGTCTTGACAAAAGATTGTCACGCAAAACTGATCTTCCTGTTTATGTGGCAGAAGATCCTTTAAGAGCTGTTGTTCGCGGTACGGGAATTGCTTTAAAGGATATTGAGAAATACAAAAGTGTATTAATGAAATAGCATCCTGATCAAATATTATGCAACAGATCATTTCATTCCTTTACAAGAATAAATTATTCATCTTGTTTTTGTTGCTTGAATTTTTTGCTATCATTTTCACAATTCAAAGCCACTCTTTTCATAAAAGTAAATTCGTTAATTCGGCGAATTTTTTATCTGGAGGTATCTATAATAGGATAAATAACTTCAAAGAATTTTTGCTGTTAAAGAAAGAAAATGAACGCCTGAACGATGAAAATGTCTATCTAAAGAATCTTTTGGGCCTTGATAGTCTGGCAGTTTTGGATGCTGACATTGCCGTTATTGACACTTTAAAGTTCAAACAGAAATACAACTATACCGGCGCTAAGGTCATCAATAATAACTTTCGCAAAAACAATAATTATTTAACCATCAATAAGGGCTCAAATCAGGGTTTAGGGTCTGATCTTGGCGTTATAAACAGCAAAGGAATTGTCGGGATCACTAAAAGTGTTTCTGGGAATTATGCAACAGTATTATCTATTTTGAACGTGAATTCAAGGATCAATGCCAAATTATTAAACTCTGACCATTATGGTAGTTTAAGCTGGGATAATAATGATTACAATGTGGTCCAGCTATTAGACCTGCCAATACAGGCCGCCATCTATGCCGGGGATACAGTCATAACAGGCGGAAAATCAACTATTTTTCCAGAAGGAATTCCTATTGGGACAATTAAAGATTTTAAAACGTTGAACAACAATTATGAATATATCAACATCTTGCTTTTTAATGATATGAGCTCCATCGGATTTGTGCAGGTCATCAAGAATTTTGATAAAATGGAAATAAAATCACTGGAAGAAAAATCAACAAATGAATAGGGAGAATATAAATAGTGCTTTACTTTTTATTGGCTTGATATTATTACAGATCATTGTACTTAATAATATCAATTTCCTGGGCTATATCAATCCTTATTTCTACATCTTTTTTATTTTCCTCTATCCAATACGGAAAGATGATGCTTCCATATTGATACTCAGTTTTTTCCTTGGTCTTTTTATTGATATTTTCTCAGATTCAGGAGGGATCAATGCAGCCGCTACACTTTTTATTGCTTTTGTCAGAATACCTATTTTACAAAGTGTTATTGGAAAAAGAGATATTGAATATGGGGCAGTGACCATTTTTAAATTACCCTTCCCAAAAATGTTTTTGTTTGTGGTAATCATGACCTTTTTACATCATTTTATTGTTTTTGGGTTGGAGTATTTTAAATGGGGTAAGTTTGGAACCATTTTACTAAATACTGTTTTAACCAGTATTTTTACCATAATTTTGACGATGATTAGTTTTACTTTTGTAATGCGTAAAAGATAAGAGATGCCTAGGAATTCATTATTATATATCTTAATCCTATCAGTTGGTGCCATATTTATTGGCAGGCTTTTCTTTTTGCAGGTCGTCGATTCAAAATACAGACAAAATCCTTTAAATAACTCTGCGGTCACTACCAAATTTGCCTACCCTGACCGAGGTTTCATTTATGACAGAAATGACAAATTGCTCGTAGCCAACCAGAGCTCTTACGACATCATGATTATTCCCAGAGATGTTGAACCCTTAGATACCTTAGAATTTTGCAATTTGCTTAAAATCACCAAAGAGGATTTTTTAAAGCGCTATCACCGAACTAAAAATTATTCACCTCGGTTGCCTTCAATTTTTGTAGGTCAGGTATCAAAGGAAGATTATGCCTACTTACAGGAAAGAATGTATAAGTACAAGGGCTTTTATATTCAAAAAAGGTTTCTTCGTCAATATCCTGAAAACACCAGTGCCAACGTATTAGGATATATCAGTGAGGTAAATGAGGGACTACTCAAAAAGAACAGTGAATATCAGCTCGGAGAATTAGTAGGATATCAGGGAGTTGAGAAACAATACGAAAAAGTACTTCGCGGTAAAAAAGGAGTTAGCTTTATCCAAAAAAACCGATTCAATAAAGAAATCGGAGCCTATAAAGATGGCATGTACGATACGCTACCGATCCCGGGAAAAGATATTACCCTTACCCTGGACATGCAGTTACAGATGTATGCCGAGAAATTAATGGTGAACAAAAGAGGTGGTATTGTTGCTTTGGAACCATCATCAGGTGAAATTTTATCCTTGGTTTCAACTCCAGGTTATAACCCTAATATGCTGGTTGGTCGCAAAAGGTCGAAAAATTCCTACCTGCTTTTTAATGACACGATTAAAAAACCCATGCTGGACAGAGGTCTTCAGGCACAGTATCCGCCGGGTTCTCCCTTTAAAATAATCAATGCCCTTATAGCGCTTCAGGAAGAAGTTGTGACTCCTACAACGGGTTTTAATTGCTATCACGGATATAAATATGGTCGTGGCGGTTTTATGAAATGTCACTGTGGGATCGTTGGCAAGCCGATTAGCATGAATACCGGTATCTATCGCTCCTGTAATGCTTATTTTTCGAATGTGTATAGAAGAACCATTGAGAAGTATGATACAGCCGTTGAAGGCATGGATGTCTGGAGCAATCATGTGAAGAGTTTTGGACTTGGAAATTTTCTGGGATACGACCTTCCTTCGGGACAAAAAGGATTGGTTCCTGATTCCAATCTTTACAATCGATACTACCCGAACCATAAATGGAAAGCCATCACTACCATCTCCAATGCCATTGGCCAGGGAGAAGTTCTTACGACTCCTATACAGCTCGCTAATATGACGGCAGCTATTGCAAATCGCGGTTATTATTATACACCTCATATTTTGAAGAAAATAGGAGACTCCATTAATTCAAATCCAAAATATACCAAGGCAAAATATACTAGTATTGATGCAAAACATTTTGAACCTGTCATTGATGGAATGCTAAACGTTTTCGAAATAGGAACGGCCCGGGGTTCCAAAATTGATGGTATACAGATTTGTGGAAAAACAGGAACCGCTGAAAATTTCACCAGAGTCAACGGAGAGCGGGTACAATTTACGGATCATTCGATCTTTATTGCCTTTGCTCCAAAAGATGATCCAAAAATTGCCATTGCAGTTTTCGTTGAAAATGGCTATTGGGGATCGAGATGGGCCGCTCCCATTGCCAGCTTAATGATAGAAAGTTATATCAATGGAGAGATCAAAAGAGACTGGTTGGAAAAAAGAATGCTCGAAGGAAGTCTCGAAGAAGAATACAACAAACAACTTGAAATAGAAAACTACGTTGCGCAAAAGGAAGAGTAATATATTTAAAGGGGTTGATTGGCCAACAATCATTATGTTCTTGATGTTCGTTTTTCTTGGATGGCTTAGTATCTATGCAGCTACCTTTTCCGAGACAGAGTACGAGGTTTTTGATCTTAGCACCAAGTATGGAAAACAAATGATCTGGATCTTACTCAGCTTTGTCCTTATCATTTTCATCCTGGCAATTGACAAGAAGTTCTATGAACAATTTTCAGGTGTATTTTACCTGGTTTCCATATTGTCATTGGCCGGCCTGTTTATTTTCGGAAACAACATAAACGGAGCAACATCCTGGTATACATTTGGCTCATTTGGAATACAACCTTCTGAATTCGCCAAAGCTGCCACCGCATTGGCCATAGCGAATTATCTGAATGAACGAAATCAGGACCTCCGAAAATTACCCAACCAATTAAGGGCTTTTGGAATTATCTTTTTACCGGCACTTTTGATCACCTTACAACCCGATCCGGGGTCGGCATTGGTATATGGTTCCCTGATCTTGGTACTCTATCAATTTGGTTTACCCTTGTATTATCTGGTTATTGGTTTTTTAGCCTTGATATTATTTATAATTACGCTTTATTTTGGTTCTCTTATGACCCTGTTAATTAGCACGGTTGCGATTTCCGGCTTTCTTGTCTATCTTATTTATAAAAACAAAAAATACATACGGCATAACTGGTTGCGATTTGTTATTATTTACCTGTTTACGGGTATTTTTATCGTGAGTGTTGATTACGTCTTTAACAATGTATTTGAACAAAGGCACAGAGACAGGTTCAATATTCTTCTTGGGAAGGATGTTGATGACCAGGGTATCGGATATAATACAGCCCAATCGGTCATAACCATCGGTTCAGGAGGTATCAATGGAAAAGGTTTTCTACAGGGTGACAGGACCCAGGGAGATTTTGTTCCTGAGCAGCAAACCGATTATATCTTCAGTACCGTCGGAGAAGAGTGGGGTTTTTTGGGCAGCAGTTTTGTAATTTTATTATTCGTTGTATTTCTGATAAGACTCTTAATGATCGCTGACAGGCAAAAATCCATCTTTAGCAAAGTTTTTTCTTATGCTACAGTGGCGATCTTCTTTTTTCATTTTACGATCAATATAGGCATGGTCATTGGCCTGCTTCCTACTATCGGTATTCCCCTGCCCTTTTTCAGTTACGGAGGCTCTTCTCTTTGGGGCTTTACCGTCCTGCTCTTTATCATGATACGATTAGATGCAGACAGAATTTATGAATGGTAATCCTAAAATCTTTTAGATACATTAGGGCCAAAAAAAAAGCAACCCAATGGGTTGCTCTCAATTCTTGAGTTAGTTTCAGTTATAATGAAGCTACGTGCAAAGTCAATTTGGATTTGATATTTGCCGCTTTGTTTTTATGAATTACATTATTCTTAGCTAATTTGTCTAGCATAGAAACAATATTTGGCAATAAAGCCTCAGCATCTTTCTTATCTTCTACTGAACGTAAATTTTTAATAGCATTACGCGTCGTTTTATGCTGGTACTTGTTTCTTAAATGCTTCGACTCATTACTTCTAATTCTCTTCAATGCCGATTTATGATTTGCCATAATTCTATAATTTAGTTGTTATTAAAACAATTGTAGCCCGTAGGGGAATCGAACCCCTCTTACCAGGATGAAAACCTGGCGTCCTAGCCGATAGACGAACGGGCCAAGGATGTGCTTTTCTTAATTAAAGCGAGTGCAAAATTAATACATTATTTCAACTCTGCAAGAACTTTTTAAATTTTTTTTTATTTTTTTAATATGCTTTTGCAAACAATACTCTTTTCGAGGATGGTTTGCCACTATATACGCAACTACCTGTCTCATCACCACCTTCTAAAGGGATACAACGAATGGTTGCTTTTGTCTCACTTTTGATGCGTTCTTCCGTTTCTGATGTCCCGTCCCAATGAGCAGAAATAAATCCTCCTTTCGCATTCAATGTTTCTTTGAAATCATCAAAACTGTCTACTTCTGTAATTAAGTTATCTCTAAAGTTTAATGCTTTCTTAAATAAGTTATCCTGAATCTCGGTCAATAAGGTTTCTATTCTTTCCACCAAATCTCCTTGATCAATAGTCTCTTTTTCAAGGGTATCTCTTCGTGCTAACTCAGCAGTATTATTTTCAAGATCCCTTGGTCCCATCGCAACCCGCAATGGAACTCCTTTTAATTCATATTCAGCAAACTTCCATCCTGGCTTGTAGGTATTTCTGTTATCATATTTCACAGAAATTCCTTTGGCTCTTAGTTCTTTTGTAAATCCTGCTATACGCTCATCTAACATTTTTAATTGCTCCTCACCTTTGTAAATAGGCACAATTGCTACCTGAATCGGCGCTAATTTCGGTGGTAAGACCAATCCAAAATCATCACTATGCGACATCACTAAAGCTCCCATCAATCTGGTTGAAACACCCCATGAGGTAGCCCATACAAAATCTTGTTTTCCTTCTCGGGTAGCATATTTCACATCAAAGGCTTTGGCAAAATTCTGCCCTAAGAAATGTGAAGTTCCGGCCTGCAATGCTCTTCCATCCTGCATCATGGCTTCAATGGTATAAGTATCCAAGGCACCTGCAAAACGTTCGCTTTCAGTTTTGGTACCTTTAATTACGGGCATCGCCATAAAACTCTCAGCAAATTCAGCATACACGCCTTGCATTTTCTGTGTTTCTTCTATGGCCTCGTCTTTGGTTTCATGAGCCGTATGTCCTTCCTGCCATAAAAACTCAGCCGTTCTTAAAAACAACCTGGTTCTCATTTCCCATCGCATTACATTGGCCCATTGATTTATCAATAAGGGTAAATCTCTGTAGGATTGAATCCATTTTCTATAGGAATCCCAAATAATGGTTTCTGAAGTAGGTCTGATAATCAATTCCTCTTCAAGTTTTGCCTTTTCATCCACTACAATACCATTTCCTTCTTCATCATTCTTCAGCCTGTAATGGGTTACTACGGCACACTCTTTGGCAAAACCATCTACATGACTCGCCTCTTTACTAAAATATGATTTCGGGATCAATAATGGAAAATAAGCATTCTCATGACCTGTTTCCTTGAACATTCTGTCCAACTCAGCTTGCATCTTTTCCCAAATGGCATAACCATATGGTTTTATTACCATCATTCCCCGCACCCCGGAATTCTCCGCAAGGTCAGCTTTTACAACTAATTCATTGTACCATTTAGAATAATCTTCCGCTCTTTTCGTCAGTTTTTTACCCATGAAAAATAATTTTTGGCATAAATATTGTAATATTACTTTTGAACTCAAAAATTCAGTTGCAAACTTAGTTTTTTTTTGCCTGACAACCATAAAAATAAGTCACTATGAAAAACTTTACTCATTTTAAAAATATTCTTTTTAACACATCGGTAATCGCTGCACTAGCGATAGGTTTTTCTTCATGCAGCTCTACACAGCAGGCTTATAATGATGATGACGGAATTTATGGAGCTACTCAGACAAAACAAGAAGTAGTCATGGTAAGAGATACCAAAACGGACTATTATCAGAACTACTTTTCCGGAGAAAAAGAAAATAATGACGAATACTTTACGGACATAGATTCCTATCAAGGAGACTATGAAAGTGACACCTTATATGTAGATGAATACAATGCAAACCCTGGTTGGGATCGCAACTCGTCAAATGTCAGTATCAGTTTTAATGTTGGAATTGGAGCTGGTTATGGCTGGGGTGCACCTTGCTATGGTTGGGGTGGATATTACGGATGGGGTTACCCATGCTATGGTTATGGCTATGGTTGGGGTTGGGGATATCCTGGATGGGGCTACTACCCTCCTTATTATCCACCTTATTATCCACCGTATTACCCGGGATACTATGAAAGAGCTACATACGGCAAACGCTATGCTCAAAACACTGGCAGAATGAATACGGGTCGTATCAACAATACAGAAAACTTTAACCGTCAAAACGGAAGAACAGGCTACAGAGAAGTTGCTTCATCGTATTCCGGCAGAAATGCCAGATCAACGCAATATTCTAGTAACAGAAGTAACAGAAACGCTTCAAATAGTCAGAGCTATTCCAAAAGGTCCAGTTACAGCAATACAAATAATAGATCTAATTACAGGAACAACAGCTCAAGAAGTAATAACAGAAGTTATAATCGTTCAGCCCCTTCCAGCAGGTCATATTCACCTAGTTCAAGAGGTAGTTCTTCTGGTTTCAGAAGCGGATCGTCTGGTATGAGAAGTAGTTCAGGAAGAAGACAAATGTCTTATAACAACATTGACTCAGAATCCAGAAACTCTTCTAACAGAACTTTTATCAAAAGGAATCAACAGACAACTAAAAGCAGTTCAGGCTCGAGAGTATCCTATGCCAATGCCAGAGATAACGGCAGCATTCAGCGATATGCGAAATACGCTCCATCGGTAACCCAGAGTAGCAACAGCAGAAGTTCAGGTTATTCGAATGGCAGAAGCAATGGTTCCAGTTATTCGAGTTCAAGAAGTTCCGGCAGTTCAACAAGTCGAGCCTCATCAAGCGCGCGCTCAAGCAGCAGTAGATCGTCAAGCTCGTCTGTGAGCAGAACCTCTGCAAGATCTTCCTCTTTCAAAGGAAGTGCAGCTACTACGTCAAGGGCATCCAGAACAAGATAATTTAAAAAAAACAATTACTATGAATCAAAAGATACCTTTTGTATTATTATACCTATGCAGTTTTGCGATAAGCGCTCAGTCTTTGAGTTATGTCGATCAGGCCGTCTTGTTTTCTACCGAAAGTAATTTTGGAACCGGAAGATATGTAGGTATGAGCGGGGCCTTTGGCGCCCTCGGAAATGATATGTCTGCGGTTGATATTAACCCGGCCGGTTTAGCCGTATACAACCGAGGAGAATTTTCCACAACATTTACATATCGTGACACCAACATTAAGTCCTCTTTTTATGGAAATGACATCAACAATCAAGATGATTATTTCAGATTTTCACAGATTGGTGGTCTCAACAGCTGGGACAGCTTCGGAAATCCTGATATATACAAATTCGCCTTTGGCTTTAACTACAGTGTCGTAAATCATTACAATAACAACTATGTGGTCCAAGGCAATAGTGGTATTCCAGAATATCCGGATGATCCTGATTTTAATTTTGACGATGATCCGAATAATGATATCAACTATATCAATGTCGATGATCAATATTTTTATAACTATACTTCAGGGATCAATGATAAATTCAATTTTAGTTTTGCCACCCTGTATAAAGAAATAGTTTACTTAGGAGCTTCTATGGCATTCCATCACATAAATTTTTATCAGAATACGGTGTTTGAAGAAAGTAGTAATGACGGTGAAGGAAATACCATGGATGTTAGAAATGTGGAGTATCTATCTACGTATGCAAGTGGTTTTAATTTTGGTTTAGGTATCATTGTCACGCCGGCTGAGGGGTTACGACTAGGTGCCTCCTATCAATCTCCTATCTGGTACAATCTTTCAGAGAGATTTGAACGCCGAACGACCTATCTTTTCAATGGTGAAGTAGATCCTGACCCGGATTATCCTTTACCTAATTATTATGATTACAAAATAACAACGCCAGGTAAGTTTACCGGAAGCATCGCTTATGTATTTGGTCAACATGGCCTGCTCAGTCTCGATTATATTTATCAGGATTATAAAAAAACGAAACTATCTCCTTCAAGCAATTTTATTGACGAAAACCAAGATCTGAGTACCGGTTTAAGAAGCACTAATTCTTTCAAAATAGGAACAGAGTGGAAATTTAATATGATCAGTTTAAGAGGAGGATATCGCATTATTCAATCTCCTTACAGGGATTCTTCTACTGAATACGACAACAAGGGATATTCATTAGGGCTTGGAATTAAATTCTCAAGAAGATTCGGACTAGATTTTGCCTATGACAATTCCTCTTATCAGGATGAATACCGATTTTTAACAGCAGCCGGAACTGACCCTGCCCAATTGGAGTTTACCAATAATCGGTTTACTTCTTCCTTGGTATTTTCTTTCTAGATTAAGATGCTTTTCTGAAATTACTCCTTTTTTGGGGGTAAGAATTTAAGGTGTTTGTATCCTCTTGGAACAACATCGCATAAAATTATTGTGATACTTTGGTTTGTTTAAGTATTTTTACCCTTCAAAACAGGTGCTTTTTATGAAGAACAAAGAATTAGAAGGTAAAAAAGAGACAGCTCAGTCTAGAGAAGAGGATATTGACATTGCCCAACTTTTTGTATTCATTGGCAGGGGCCTTTCAGGTATCGTGAATTTTTTCGTTTCTATTTTTAAAACCCTATTTTCCTGGATTTTACATTTCATTTTATTTATTCGAGCCAACTTAAAGAAAATGATTCTTGCAGCCTTAATAGGAGCTTCTTTAGGTGCCGTATATCAATATGCTTTCAAGGAAGTGCAATATGAGTCCTCCATGACGGTAGAACCAAATTTTGGATCAGCCATTCAACTGTATAAAAATATAGACTTTTACCTCAGCTTAATAGAACAGGACGATTATGAACGTCTGGCAGAGAGCCTAAACATTTCAACAGAAGAAGCGCAAAACGTCTCCAGAATTGAAGTGGAACCCTACTCCAATGATAGCCAAAGCCTGATGTCTTTCAAGGATTTTGTTGGCGAACTTGATTCTTTAACAATCAACCTTGTTGATTATAAAACGTATGTAAAAAAGCAACCGGTAGAATCTTATAAATACCACTTGATAAAAGTGACCTCTAAAGACAAATTTATTTTTGACAAACTCGAGGATCCCATTATCAATTCAATCACTAAAAATCAATACTACGACAAGGTAAAATCAACGTCTTATTTGAATTTAATGTCTCGAAAAAATGCCCTGCTTGAATCCATTACTGAATTGGATTCCTTAAGATCACTATACAAAAAAGTGCTGCTGGCCGAAAGCGCTAAGGAGAATTCAGGAACAAATATTTTTCTTTCTCAGGTCGAAAATGAGAATGAGCAGTTATTTGTGTTTGATAAATATATGCTCATGAATGAAGAGCTTATGAAGGTTAATAAGCAACTGATGGAAGAAGACAAGGTGATCAATGTCGTTTCAAGCTTCAATTCAATTGGAATGAAAATCAATGACTGGTATCGTAATTTTGCGGTGATTGGATTTATTTCCGGATTTATATTTCTCATGTTATTTCTTTTATTCAAGGAATTGAATCACAAATTGATTCAATATGAAAGAACCAACCTTGGGTCGAACTAGGAGATCTAATCCAAAGCAAGATTTTTTTTCAATTGATGTGAATCTAAATGGGTAACTCAACACAACAATACTTTCTCATTGAGTAAACAGGTCTTTAAAAACACGTTTTTCTATACTGCTTTTCAACTGGCATCTTATATCATGCCATTAATTCTAATTCCTTATATATCCCGAACAATAGGTTTGGAGCGTTATGGAATCAGTGAATTCACTCTTGAATTTGCCACATTTTTTGGCTCCATAATATTATATGGATTTGATTTTACCATGTCTAAAAACCTGAGTAGAAATAGAACCGACAAAACCTATTATAGCCATTTGTTTTGGACTGTATTTTATGCGCGTATTTCATTGGCACTGGTTCTCCTGCCGATTTGCTGGATCATGGGTACTTATTTTCTCGACGCCTTGTTTACCAAAACCTTGCTTTTATATGCTTGCCTTTTTATTATTTCCAGAATTTTTTCGTCCTGGTGGTTCTTTCAGGGTATGGAGAATATTAAGTGGATCGCCGTTGGAAACTTCTTTATAAAACTACTGATTCTTGGCTTGGTATTGTTATTTGTGAAAGACGAACAAGACTATCCTTATGTTGTTCTGGCATTTGGTCTGTCTCAACTTACAATTAATTTAATAGCATGGCTATGGATCATTTTAAAATATAGAATAGAATCATTTGCCCTAAAAGTAAAAGAGGTTTTCCAACTATTAAAGATGTCGTTTTTTACATTTTTAAATGAATTTTTAATTATGATGTTTACAACAGTAAACATACTGATTGTAAAAAATTTCCTGAGCGCTGAAGAATTGGGTTTGTATGCGGCTACGATGAAAGTAGCTATCATTATTCAAAATCTTGTCATACAATCTATCTCGAAGTCGCTATACCCGAATCTGGCACTGGAATTCAAGAACAACCCTACAAATTATAAAAACAGACTTGAAATGTTTCGCAACTTATTGGGAGTACTACTTGTCGCTGTTGCCATTATCATTCTTATTGGAAAAGAATTCATCGTTGGATTTTTGTTCGGAAGTAGTTTTAATGATGTGATCTCTTTGTTGGCTTATATTTCATTTTTACCTTTTTTTATTGGAATGAGCAACATTTATGGATGGCAGGGATTGTATATTTTGAATCAGGAACGAAGGATGTCATTTATTTCTTTATTCGTCGGGATCTTTTCAGTGAGCTGCCTGTTATTGCTCACGGAACAATTTGGAGTGAAAGGAGTGCTTATCATAAGAAACATTAGTGAAATCATGATCTTTTTACTGGCTTATTTTTCTTTTCATAAATATTGGAAATCTAAAGAGCTGCCTTCAAATAAGTAATCATAATTTGTATATTTTTAAATCATTCTGACCAGTAAATGAAATCATTAGAAAAAATAGCATTTTTCCTCTTACCCTTGAGTGCCTTGATTTCTGAATTGACTTTTGTCCCCAACAGAATTTTGATTTTGCTCTGTCTATCCTGGGTGATTTTTCGAGATAAAAGAATTATAAACTATGTGTCGAAAAAAAAGTGGTTAATACTCATTGTTGTCTTTTACCTGATATTTATTCTTTTTTCAAATAAGTTCCTGTCGAATGAGGCTATTCTATTATTAACCATTCCCGTCTATTTATTGCTATATGGATCAAGTAGTTTAGAGCAATTCTATTTAAAAAAATATTTCATACTTGCCACAGTTACTTATTCAATTATCCTGATAGCAAGCAAAACAATTAGTATCGCGTCCTTTGGGTTTTCAAATTTCCTGGCAAAAAAATATTGGTGGAACGAGATATTATACAAGAATCTTACGGCAACTCTCCATGGTCACCCCACCTATATCGCTATGTTTATAACTGCTGCTATCATCATGATGCTGAATAATCAGGCCAGTTCAAAAAAATATTTTACATCGACTCAACGTGTTCTAGTCCTTACTACGCTGCTTAGTGTTTTATTATTATTGGTTGTAAAGATTTCATACCTCACATTAGGGGTTGTTATGTTATTCTATATCATCACTCTTTTCCGAAAAAATCGTAGAAAGGAAGCTTGGATAAGTTTATGTATACTAATACTCACCGGAATCGCTGTCTTCAATCTATCTGGGGTTAAACAACGATTGTTAAATGATATAAGTTACTTCGGCGCCAAAGAAGTACAAACTGATGATCAAAACAGAATCAACGAAAGAGCTGCCTTGTGGCAATCTTCAACCCATTTTATAAAAGAGAACCCAATCATTGGGAGTTCTTTCCAAGGTAGATCATCCAAAGAGAGCATTTATCCTTTGGCCAAAAAGTTGTATCCCCCTTTAGAATATGCGAAAAACAGTCATAATAACTATTTGGAATTTGGTGTGAGGTATGGTCTGCCCGGCGCCCTGGTATTCCTGTTTTTCATTTTTATGTATTTAAAAGTGGGTGTAAAGAACCGATCTTTTGAAATTATTGGAATTGCGGTCTTGATCTGTCTGTTTTCTCTCACAGAAAGTTTTATGTTTAGAGAGCAGGGTATCTCATTTGTTGCTATATTCACGGCTATCCTCGGAAAACAAGTTTATGGAAAATATATTTGAGTTTGATCTGTTTTCTATTTTAATCAGCACCTGCTACTTCGGACTGGTTATTGCAGCTTTAATGCTTTTACTATCCTATGGTAAAAAAATCAAAAAAAATGCTTTCTTCAGTTTGGTGTTTGGGGTAAGCCTTTACTATAGTTTCTTTCTCCTGAATCATCTCTTCCCATTTAAATCAACCGCCCCAGATTCCATATACTATGCGAATATAATTACGGATTTTTGGGGAAACTATGATGCCTGGACCATCGGTGTAAAACTATATGCCCTGATTAATTTTATTCCGTTTCAGTTTAGTCTAAGGTATCCGGTGGTTTTCATTCTGATCAATATCTTCTTCTTCTATGCGGGAGTTATCTTTATTGGAAAATCATTTATACGACTGATGCGTTTTTATGACATTTCAATTTCCAAAAATTTCATGGCTCATTTGTTACTATATACAGCCTTTTATCCCGCGGCCATTATTATTATCCCCACCTTGCTGCGCGAAGGAAGTATGATATTTTTCTTTGGTCTCTGCACCTATTCACTGAGCATAATTTACACTGAAACTGAAAGAATAAACAAGGCTAACATAGCCGTATTTATAATCGCACTTATCCTGTTAACCTTGATTCGTCCTATCGGAGGCGTTAGCTATATGGTTGCGATCTTTGTATTTTACCTGTTTCGATCCTTTAAAAAAGGTTCTGTAAAAAACATACTCATTAGTCTTTTTTCACTTTTGCTATTTGTCCTGTTAATAAATTTTATTGTAGACACTTTTTATAATTTGTCTTTTTCTTTTAGCTGGATCGATAAATTCAGAGCCTCGCATAAAGAACTGTTTGGAACAGAATCCTATGGAACGGAATTGAATTGGTCCGGCGGTTGGGCTTCCATGAAAAGTTCTTTTCTATTATTCCTTCAATACCTGTTCTCACCTTTTCCAATTCTTATTCCTACCGGGATTGCGTTGCAAAAAACGATTCCCTTATTGGATGCCTGTTTTATCTTTTTCAGTATTGTTCCGGCTTTATTCTATTCCAAGATAAAACCAGTGAAGATTATTCTATATTTTTGCTTTATTTTGCTCATGATACCAGCATTTGTTGAAACACATATCACAGGAGCTTATCGTCACAGGATGAATGCCATTGTGATGCTTCTACCTGTATTTGCTTTTGCAATGAACAAGGTGTTATTTAAAATTACCAGCAGCAAATGAAGCTACAAGTACTAATGGCCGCAACGGATTTAATACCGACTGAGCATTTCCCTCAAGGTCTTTATCAACTGTGTAAAAACAAGATCAAATGTACTGTTGTTAATCAGGTATCAAACGCTAAAAACAATTCCCATAATAAGCACCAAGGTATTGACATTTACACCTATTCCGAAAAAGGGCTGAGCAAAAGTAGAAATCGAAACTTAGCGTATATCACTGAAAATATATGCCTTATCACGGACCAGGACATTCTTTTTAAAGAAGGCTTCCAGGACAGAATCCTCAGGGCATTTAAAGAGGCAGCCGAGGCAGACATTATTGTATTTCAAATAGAAGATTTAGATGGTAAACCTTTAAAAAACTATAAAGAGAGTGCATT
>NZ_JBPCUJ010000113.1:0-33645 GCF_051011215.1 Lutimonas sp. | reverse complement strand
CACGCTAGACTTAGGATCTAGTGCCTCACGGTGTGAAGGTTCGAGTCCTTTCGCCCGCACCAAGAAAAAAGCTTCAGTTTATTCTGAGGCTTTTTTGTTTTTATATTGTTTTTTGAGCAATGAAAGGCGGGCGATCCTGGCGCCATCCGGCTCGTTCGCTAAAGTTGTCAATCTCAAGGACTCATAATCAATAATAGACTTGAAATCTACCAAGGAAGCAATGGGCCGAACAAGTAATAGAAAAGTTTATGAAATGGCCAAAAAACTAGTAATGCAAATCCTATACATTAACTTTATTGGCATTTTGTAATTTTTAGTACCTTCACCCCGCAACAAAAATCATTATAAGCGAGAAAATGAAGAGCAAAAAGATTACCCTTAAAGAATTGGCCAAGATTTTAAAGGTGTCTGTTTCAACAGTTTCCAAAGCCTTAAATGATAGCTACGAGATTAGTGAAGCCACTAAAAAGAAGGTGAAGACGGCCGCAATTAAGTATAATTATTCTCCAAATTTGCTGGCTCAGGGTTTAAAAACGAAAAGAACCAAGATTCTTGGAGTAATTATTCCAGATATGAGAGCCCCTTTTTTTATTCGTGTATTAAGAGGCATAGAGAAAGAAGCAAGTCTTCAGGGATATCATATCCTAACTTGTTTTTCAAATGAGTCATTTGCCAAAGAAAAAGCCACTTTAGATATGCTGTCACAGGGGAATGTGGATGGCATTATTATGGCCTTGTGTAAAGAATCTCAGGAACAAGGAAAGTTTGAGCATGTTAATGAACTTATTTCAAAGGGTATTCCTGTAACGCTTTTTGATAGAATTGATGACAGAATAAATTGCGACAAAGTAGTTATTAATGATTTTGAATCGACCTATAATGCTACCAAGGTTTTAATTAATGCAGGAGCTCGAAATGTCCTTTTTATTTCTCCTATAAGCACCACCTCTATTGGAAAAGATAGGTTTCGTGGTTACGCCCATGCCTTGTCTGAAAGACCGAATCTTTCGGAACGCGTTCTTCACATTGAAGAGTATAAGGATTTTTCCAGTGATTTAGAGCAGATTTTGGAAGCCGAAAATGTAGATGCGATAATTGCTGCCAATGAACTTACAGGTATATCTGCTGTAAATATTGCCTCGAGATTAGGTAGGAAAGTACCTGAAGAAATTTCAATTATTGGCTTTACCAATGGATTATTATCTATGAACAGTAATCCTCCGTTGACAACTATTAGTCAACATGGAAAAGATATCGGGAGGGTTGCCACCTCCAAGCTTATTAAGCGAATTAATAATGAAAAACTGGAATATGCTACCACGGTTATCGAGACAACGCTGATCAAAAGAGGTACGACCCGAAACTAAAGTTTTTATGAAGGACATTGATCTCCTTCCATAAATTACAACCATTTTTTTCTTTTAAAATAATAAAGCATGAGACCTGAAATGATCAGCATGACCAAAAGCATCAGGAAATAACCATACTGCATATGTAGTTCGGGAATAAAGTCAAAATTGGTCCCATATACCCCTGCAATGAATGTTAGCGGGATAAATATTACAGAAAAAATCGTCAGAAATTTCATGATATCATTTAGTTTGCTGCTAATAATCATGTGGTAGATGTTGAGTTGATCAGATAGTAATTCACGGTAATTATCCAAGGTGTCTGCGGCCAGATTAATATTGTTCACCAATTCTTTAAAATGTAGATCATTTTTCGATTCAATAAATTCAGATTCTGTTTTAGACAAAGATAGAATCACTTCTTTGGCAGGCTTGATACCCTTTCGAATATGATTCAATTCTTTTTTGAACAAATTGATTTTTTCTATAACAGTTTTATCCGGCTTATCAATGAGTACTTCTTCAAAGGATTCAATTTTCTCACCAAATAAACTCAGTACGTATAAATAATGATCGATAACAGTGTCCAGCAACGCAAACACTAAATAATCTGTTTTTGAACTTCTCAACGTTCTTTTGTGATTCCTGATTCTGTCCCTTACAGGATCAAAGACATTACCTCTTTTTTCCTGAAATGAAACTACGACAGTTTCATTAAAAATGAGACTTAAATTTTCAACTGTGAAATGACTATTAATTTCATCGTATTGAACCAGCTTTAAAGAAATAAATATCCAATTACCATGATCCTGAATTTTAGGGCGTGCATTTGTCTCAAGAACATCAGCCAAAAGGAGCTCGCTTAAATCCAGCGTGTTGCCAATTTCTTCTATGAGATGAATATCATGAAGTCCATCGATATTGACCCAGGTAACGCTTTCGTCGCTGATGTATTTGTTTAATTGCTGGGCCGTCTTAATAGCCTTTTCATCTACTTTAGATTCGTCAAAATTTATGATCCTAAGTTGAATTTCATCCTCTTTTTTTTGACCTCTGAATAAAAGTTCCTGGGGTGAAAGCCCTATTTCATGCTTGGTTGTTTTTAAAAATCGAGTCATACTTATACAGGGATTAATATACCTGACTCAAAATAATAAATTTTCTAATATCAATTGAAAATATTCTGAAGCTTTCACTTACAAACTAAAACCATAAGCCAAATCAATACTAAAAGAAGTTTCACTGGCGCTCATATTGTATTCGTAGGAAGTGGAAATACCCAATGAACTTTTAATATTAAGTGGTATTTGATACCCAAAGAAAATAGCAGTACTCCAATCGCCATCTGTAAATTTATAGTTCCTGTCCTGATTATCAGTATCCATGAACCCTTTTCCTAAACCTGTTCCGACTGACCATCTATCGTTTATGAGGTAAGATGAAGTAACAGCAGCAGTAAAAGTATTAACAACTTTGTTTTTTGTAATATCTTTCTCCTGGTCCCACATGAAGCTTCCGGCGATTCCTATAGGGAGTTTGTTTAATCGCCAGCTATATTCACCGCTGAATCCGTAAAACCAGGCATCTCTTTGTATCACCTGTCCATAACTCCCCGAAAGGCTGATAAAATTATTTTCCTCTTCAGCTCTCGAAATATTCGCATTCATTTGTGCCGATGCCCAGAGAGGTATCAGCATCAGGGTCCATAATAGTGCGTTGAGAAAAATAGTTTGTGGTGCTGACATTAGAATTTATTCCATGTTTGATCTGGAATGCTCTAAAATAGAACTTATAGATAATATAGCGTAAATCACTTAAATAAATATTTTTCTAGTTAGACTTTGAGTATTTTTGCAAGATCAAAAATTTAAATAAAATCTTTATGAAAATTATAAAAACGGCATTATTGGTATCAATTTTTCTGTTGACCGTGAATTGCGGAACGTCTGTAAAAGTGACTGATGCCTGGCAGGCAGATGATATTGACGAAGCAAGAGAAGAACAATATTTAGTAATTGCAAGGGTTGATGATCAGGCAGGTAGACAAAGGTTTGAGCAGGAAATTGCGGAAAGATTAAGGGCTGGGGGAGTGAAAGCTGTTGAAAGTTATAGACAATACCCTTCATTGAATGTTTTACTGCAGTTAACGGAAGAAGAAATTGATCGTTGGGTCAATGGTATTCAATCCGAAGGGTTTAATGGTATCGTATTAACCGTTATCAAGGATGCCACTTCTGAAACCAGAACCAGTTCATCAGGAGTAGGAGTAGGTGTGGGATATTACCCAGATTATTACGGAGACTATGGGTATTTTGGAGATTATTTTGGGTCTGTTTATTCGCCTTATGGCTATTCAGGGGCCTATATTCCAGTTTCTCAAAGAACCTATACTTCTGAAAAATATCATTTGGAGTCTGTTGCCTATGATTTGGAAAGAGAACGGAATAAACAGTTAATAGCGGTGGTATCTGTTGAGATCACTGATCCAAAATCTGCTGCAGAAGTGGCGCCAAAATATGCGGATAAGGTATTCGCACAATTTGAATAGCACCTTTTTAGGAAGGCACTTTTTTTTTATGAAAGTCTTAAGAGGTAGCTACGACTATAAATTTGTATTTTTGTTTTAACAAGTACTTAATAATGAATCGATAAGAATTTAAAAATCTAGATGATGAAAAAAATAGTTGGATTAAGCACACTTTTAATTGTAATGTTCATGTTTGCTAGCTGCGGGCCATCGGTCTCAGTAACAGATTCCTGGAAGGCGCCGGATATTGCAGAATCGAAGTCGGATCATTTTTTGGTAATGGCTCGTGTTGATGATGTGGTTGGAAGACAACGTTTCGAACAGGAAATTGTAAAGCAATTCCAAGCCAGAGGGGTAGATGCCGTAGAGAGTTATAAAAAATTTCCGGATTTGAATTTGAACCTGAAAATGACACCGGATCAGATTGATGCCCTGGTGGACGATTTGAAGAAAGAAGGAATCAATGGAATTGTATTGACGGTGATCAAGGATATGAAAACAGAAATAAATACCACAACTACCGGAGGTTATCATGGCGGTTATTACGGTGGTTTTAATGGTTATTATGGGTCTTACTACTCTCCTTATGGTTATGGAGGATCCTATATGCCAGCTTCTTCGAGAACCTATGAGTCAGATATTTATAAGTTAGAGTCTGTAGTTTTTGATTTAGACAGACCTGGAGACCAAATGGTGGCAGTCATATCTGTTAATATTACCGATCCTAAGTCAGCATCTGAAGTAGCGCCGAAATATTCTGAAAAACTGGCGAAACAATTTGACGAGAAAAGTAAATAATGAAAAAATACTTTAAGAATAAAAATGGCTCCCTTAGGAGCCTTTTTTATTTGCTAACATCCTTCAAAGTATCGAAAAAATCGTTGAGTATTGCTTCTTTCTCAAAATTTTCCCAGAGCAGTATTTCTCTGGAATTTTGATCTGATTGAATCCATTTTTCACCTCTCATCTCAATACCAGAAAGTGTTTTAGACCCAGCCCATGAGGGGTTTTTAACAATGGCTATCGCAGCCATATCAAACAAGGATCTTGATGGAGGATGACCATAATAATCAATATGATGATAGAGGTCCATTGCATAATCTCCAAAGCGGTCAAATTCATTTCCATGTCGCCCTGCTACAGATGTAGAAACGATCGGTCCATAGCCTTTAATTTTTTCAGCGGCCTGTGCCTTGGTAATTTTAACAGCATCTGTACCGTTGGCTTTGCCATAGCGCACCGTAACTATTTCAAAAGGTATGGTATCTCTTAAAAGATAATTCATTGCAGGGATATCATTTTCAAGATTATACTCTCCTGGTTCGGGATAATTGGAGCCTAGCCATACCAAACGTATATGCTTCGAAATTTCAGGGTTCTTTTTCACAGCAAGTGCTATGTTTGTTAATTTCCCAATAGCGATGATGACTAATTTCTCTTCCTCGTTTTTCAAGGCTTCCTTAATGATAAAATCGACGGCTTCTTTTCCGTCAAAAGAGGAGGCGTTTAAAGAATTCTTGATAGTTTCAAAATCCTTGTCAGCACCTATTATCACTGGGATATTACTCTTGTCTTCACAAAGATCCAGTACCCGTTTTGCTTCCTCATAGTGCTTGTTAATATTGCCACCATTATATGTGGCATTCACAGTGATGCCTTTGATGTTAAAAACATCTTGATTGAATAGTGCATAGGCCAGGGCATGCTGATCATCAATTTCATTATTGGCATCCGTATCAATAATTATGGGTATTTTTTCTCCCTTTTGTGCGGTTGAAAAATGAATACCTCCCAGGGTAACTATGATCAATAATGTTGTTTTCAATGTGTGGTTCATGTGCTATTGATTATGAAGGCCTATGTCACTTGGCAGGTAGCCAATTCTATGGGCTATTGTTTGTAGCTTCTGACCTGAATTCAACGGTATAGGTTTCTCATAGAGCATCCAGGGAAGCTCATTGGTATTCATACTGTCATTAATTATTTTGTATCCAATGGAAGCCCCCTCTGTATCCGATTCTAGTTTCAGAGCTCCATTGGTATTCAGTGCCCTTACATTGGCGGTTTTAGGCTGAACACCATTCGGGACCATGATCGATACCAGTTCTTCTTCGGGAAGTAGTCCTGTGTCGTTTATATCTGTAACCCATTTTTCACATGCCTGCCTTAGCTCAACCAGCTTTGACTGATAGGCAGGGTTATTTGCTAAATTATTGATCTCGTGCGGATCATTTAGAATATCGAACAATTCTTCCTCAGGTTTGTTTTTTCGAAACCATAAAGCCTGATTTTCACTGAGGTCTCCCTGGTCTCTTAACCTGAGCAATTCCTGCATAATTGGCATTTGATTGCGATAGCTCACTTCAAGATACATTGGCTTGTTCGTGTTATAGTACTTGATATATTTAAACTGCTTGTCTCTAACACTACGTATCTTATCTGAAGAGGCATCAAACCTGTCGGCCGCACCAAAAACATAGGTTGGTTTCTGACTTGGCTGATAATTTCCTAAAAAGGCATTTCCCTGCATATAGGCAGGTGGTTTGATATGGGCAATCGATAAAAGAGTTGGCGCTAAATCAATAAAGCTAATCATGCTACTATCCCGATCCTTTGTTGCTATGGAATTAGGAAATCGAATAATCATGGGAACCTTAATTCCTGAATCATAAAGTAATCTTTTCTGTCTGGGAAGGGGTCCGCCATGGTCGGTATACCAAAATATGATGGTGTTCTCCAGCAAGCCATCAGCTTCTAATTCTTTTAAGATTTCACCAACCCTGGCATCCATTTCTTTTACGTTGGAGTACATCCGGCGAATATCATTTTTGGCGATATCGGTATCGGGTAAATAAGGAGGAACCGGAACTTCTAGGTCAGCTTCAACCCATAAAGAATCTTTCTGTTTGCGCCATATTTGAGATTCATGGGTGATACCAATGTTAAAGATTGAAAAAAATGGTTGATTTGATGCCCTGTTTCTCCAATGGGCTTTGCTGCTACTGTCGTCCCAGGCAGTGGGAGTTTTAATAAACTGATAATCCTCTTTACTATTGTTGGAACAATAATAGCCTGCCTTCCGCAGGTACTCGGTAAACATTTTTACTTCAGGTGGTGGCACTGCTTCGTAAGCAGTGATATTTTTCGGCATGGCATTGTTCTGATAATTTTGAAGCGCCTCTGTCGAGGGTCTACCACCAAACCAGGGTCCGGTTCTCATATGGCTCGCGCCAATACTATTTGCATACCTACCTGTAATTATAGCCGCCCTTGCAGGAGCGCAAACGGGATGTGGAGCAAAGAAATTATCATAACAGATTCCTTCGGCCGCTAACCTGCTAAGATTGGGTGTTACAATAGTTGAGTCTCTAAAAGATGGTAGGTATTCACTCATGTCTTCAGCAACGATCCATAAAATGTTTGGCCTTTCAATGGTTCCGCTACCCTCCGGTTCCTCCACTGCATCTGTTGTTGAATTATTGGTTGATTGACCACAAGAAACAAGGAAGATCGCATAACATGAGATCATCAAAAATAAACGAATCAATCCTTTTTTAAGATTTATGTTCAGCATTGGATAATTGGTTAATTTCTTTGTTTTCAAGAACGGTTTTTGGATAGTTTCCATCAAGCGTGTGTATCATGGCAAGTCCCATATTGGTAGTGTTTGTTGCCGTGGATGGAAAATGTTTAAGAATGAAGTAAATGGGTTTGAAAACATTGTATAAGGCCTGATACCAATTGGTTTTTGATTTAATTCCACGTAGCGGCTGAATATAACCTGGTCTAAACATGTATGCCTTTTTAAATTCCAGGGCAAGCAGGTCGTTTTCAGTTTTTCCTTTCACACGAGCCCACATGGATCGTCCTTTCTCAGTGCTATCAGTGCCGGTACCGCTCACATAGCAAAATATACTTCTGGCATTTTTTTCTAAAAAGTGGTTGGCGAATTTTAAAGTGAGATCGTATGTGATTCTTGAATAATTGACTTCACTTTGCCCAATAGAGGTAATTCCCAAACAAAAAAAGCAGGCATGATAACCAGTCATTTCTTCTTTGATGGAATCAAGATTAAAAAAATCTTCGATCAAAACTTCTTGGACCTTTGGATGCGTAATACCGACCGATGACCTGTTCACTAATAAGATTTTTCCGATATCAACATGATCCATGCATTCGAAAAGGACACCCTTGCCCACCATTCCCGTTGCTCCGGTGATAATTACATTATAAGGCATATGATTTGTATATATACCAAATATAAAACTATTATTTATAGCAAGGAAGCTTCGTTCTAATTACCGAAAACGAGTCTTTTAATCTTTTACAACATTTTCAACTCGTGAAATTTTGTCACTTTTGGCCAGGGATAATCTGATAATAGAATCTTCGAGGCTGGTAAGGTCGTGTGGTTTACCTCCTTCCAGCGAAATAATATCACCTTTTACTAAATGCAAACGTTGATCCTCTACTCCAAAATCGATGCTTCCCTCAAAAATCTCTACGATAATAGGGAAGGGGGTCTGGTGTTTTTTCATTGTTTGTCCGCGTTTCATGGCGATACGCAATTCTTTACTATTCTCTGTTTCCATTAAAACAGAAATATCAGGTTTAGAGTCATTATAAGAGAAATCACTAACGATTGATGCAGTTTTCATTATATCGGTCTTTAATTAAATGCAAATATTTATTTTTTTTATTGAATAAAACATGATAATTAGCATCTGGCGGCTTTTCTTTTCTTACCAATACGACCCCGGGTCTCCACTTTTTTTATATAATCAATGGCCAATGGAACTGTACAAGACGTCCCTCCCATATAAACGGTTACTTTTCCAATTTTATCTGCAATTAATTTGGCTTCGTTCGTCAATTCCGGGATAAAACTTCCTACGGCAATTACAAATCCATTCATGGTATATTTCACCCTATTTTTCTCTTTATCTATTTCTTTGGCTACCCTATGAAGAAGCGCACGGTATTTATCCACATTGAGTTCCTCGTTTACACTGGCATAATTTGACAGTGCCGACCAGCCTGCAGTGGCAATAGTTTCAACATCAGATTCAATCCACTCAAGGCCAAGATCAAATCCGAAAGGAGTTTCTGCTGCCACCCAGGGGACGGCATATTCGCTTAGATAAGACCAATAGGCCTTTTTAACCCATTGGTTTAACTGATCTCTGCTAATTTGTTTTTCATCTGCCATAAGTCCGGCAAGATACATGGCGTCAGAATTCCCTGTATCATACAAGGCAAGTGATAAGTGGTGATCCTTTTTTGTTTTTTTTAGTATTTTTTTCAAATCCCCAACTCTGACGCCAAAGAAAGGTTCTCTGGCTCCATGCCTCATAAATGTGTTCTTTGTTCTTTCATCTGCATAAGATGCCAGTTCTTCCATTACTTCTTTGAATTCCATAAGTGTCGATTTAAATGAATTGCCTTCTCAATTTAGCAAAAAAAAACCTGTCTTTAAAAAAAGACAGGTTCATTTGATTTTAGAGTAAATCTAGAAGTCTAACCTTATATACACATCGTCCTCACTGGGTGTTTTGTCTTCAACCAAATCCAACTTATAGCTTTTTGGAACATTGTCCCAATCTTCATACAGTTTCCCATCAACATAATAACGAGTCGGAGCATTTTTTTCTTTATACGAATTGTCCATCATTAGTCCATAAATATTTTGAGGCGCCTCGGTACCTGCCATATTACTGCCCAGTACCAGTTCCATGACACCATCACCGTCAACATCAGCCTTGATCCAGTTTAATTCGAGTATTCGGTTAAAGCTTTCATCTACAACCATTTTTTCAATCTCTTTATCAAACTGATCTAATATTTCCTCTGCATTTTCAACATTTTTTCCCAGTGCTAGATGCAAGGGCTTGATTAAAAGTGGTTTCTGACCTATCGCAAGGTGCTGTGTAACGTCATTTAATTGGTATTTTAACATATATTGAATTAACAAGGCGTCAACCAACATATAATCTATTTTTTCCGACAATAAATTTTCCAGGTTTTTTTGATTACTGACATCTGAAACAACAATAATGTCATTTTCTTTTCCAAAAGTTCCGTAAGCATAGTTGTCAACAACCCCAATTTTTTTTCCTTTTAATTCAGTGAAAGATTCTTGGCTAACAGTACTGCCTTTTCTTCCCACTAAAACCAATTGATTATTCAAGTAAGGCTTGGAAAAATAATATTTTTCTTTTCTTTCCTCACTAATCCAAAGTGCTGGGGAGCCATCTAGTTTTCCAGATTCAATCTCACTTAACACATTCGAAAATTCAATGATGCTCACCGAAGAAGCTATGTCAATTCGCATGAGTGCTTCATTAACGAGATCTGTTAAAATTGATTTTTCTTCTTCAACATTTGTAAATGGAGGCCAAACGTCAGCTGCCAATTTTAATTCTGTCTGTTGTGCGAACAGAGAGACATTTATAAGTAAGAACAGGTATAGTATGTGTTTTGTCATAAACTGGTTTTTCAGATTGTGTAAGAATTAACTTACAGATGGTTCATGTTAGATTTAGTTGCGTTGAATCTCATTCAGGTATCATGTTTTTTTAATTCTTTGATGGCATGGTCACATGCCCTTGCTGTAATTGCCATGTAGGTAAGCGAAGGGTTTTGGGTAGAAGTTGAGGTCATACAAGCGCCATCAGTCACATAGACATTTTTACAGCCATGCAGCTGATTCCACTTATTTAACAATGAATTTTTAGGATCCTTGCCCATTCTTGCGCCACCCATCTCGTGAATGTCAAGTCCGGGAGCCTGTTTAGAATCATACAAATGAATATTTGTAAAGCCTGCTTTTTCAAACATCTCTTTAAATTCGCTATGAAAATCTTTGATCATTTTTTCATCATTGTCATCGTAGGTCACATTGATTTTTAACAGAGGAATACCCCAGTCATCCGTTTTTTCCGGATCCAGACTTACCTGGTTGGTTTCTTTGGGAATCGTTTCACCCATCATGTGGGCAGCAGCCCGCCATACTCCGTAGCTGGGATGTAACAATCCTTCCTTTAAAGAAGTTCCAAGACCTTCGGTATTTTGAATTATTTGCCGTCTGGCGTTAAATGTGACAGCATAGCCTCTTAAGAAGTCAGTTTCTTGTTTTTTAACATTCCTGAATCTTGGTAAATAAGCATTGGTTGGTTCCCGACCTGTGGTATGCTTGTCTTCAAACCCTTCATATTCGGCAAAAACCTGGGCCCGGTAATTGTGAAAAGCAACATATTTCCCAAGTAACTTATTGTCGTTTCCTAATCCATCAGGGAAACGCTTGGATGTAGAATTTAGTAGTATCAGATTGGTATTTAAAGCACCGGCATTGACAAAAATGACCGAAGCATGGTATTCTTTTTTCTCTTTGGTTTTGGCATCGATCACCAACACCCCAGTAGCCTTCTCTTTTTCTTCATCATAAATTACGGAGGCTACCACAGAATCATGAATCATTGTTAAATTCCCGGTCTTCATGGCCCAGGGGAGGGTACTTGAGTTGCTGCTGAAATAACCTCCAAACGGACATCCGCGCTGGCAAAGATTTCTATATTGACATGTACCTCTTCCTTGTTGGGTGAAAATTTCTCGTTGTTCGGTGATATGTGCGCATCTGCCACTAATGACATGTCTTTCTTCATAGTTTTCCTCCACGGATGTCTTAAAATGCTCTTCAATACAATTCAAATCCATTCCTGGTAAAAATTCGCCGTCTGGTAATACATCCAATCCATCTTTGTTTCCTGCAATACCTACAAATTTTTCAACATGGCTGTACCATGGAGCTAAATCCTTATATCTTATCGGCCAGTCAACGGCAAAATTATCCCTGGCAGGACCTTCAAAATCATAGTCACTGAATCGTTGGGTCTGTCTGGCCCATAACAAAGACTTACCACCTGTTTGGTATCCTTTGATCCAGTCAAACGGCTTGTCCTGAACATAGGGATGTTCTTTATCTTTTGATACAAAGTGTGCGGCGTCTTCTCTAAAAACATAGCACTTGCTTGCGATAGGATTTTCCTTTTTTATGTCTTCCGGAATATTTCCTCGGTGCTTGAACTCCCATGGGTTCATGTTAGTTGTCGGGTAATTTACATTGTGTTTAACTTCCGGACCTCTTTCGATGACCAGGGTTTTAAACCCATTTTCAGTGAATTCTTTCGCTGCCCAGCCACCGCTCATTCCTGATCCAATGACAATTACATCATAGCTTTCTGAAGCCTCCGTCTCAGTTGAGAAATTATCCATTTACATTTATTCTTTTACTGTTATCAATAGTTTCACAAGATCCATACTTGCCTGGAACAAGGGTGTATGGCATCACTTCTTTCATGATATATTCAGATTGCATATATCCATAGGAAGTCAGGTTTTTAGTAATGTTCACAAATAAATTCAATGCCTTATCAGAATCGGTCGCTTCGTTTAAATCTATGGCCAGTATTCCGATCAATACTTCTTCACGTTCATTTTGATTGAGTGCAGAAAATGAGTTGTTTGATACTTGTTTTGTATAGTTTTCAAACAGTTTCATTCCCATTAAATATTGTTCCTGATCTTCATCTTTTAAGCAATCATCCACCATGATCCAAACAAAATTATCTATGTCCAATGACCTGGCACCAGGAATGTCACCTTCGGGTATTATTGTATCGACGAGTACTTTCATCAAAGATTGCTCTGAAGGCAGGATGTCTAATTTGTTGAGGGTCAGCTTTGCATTTTCTTTTGAGAAATCGCAAGAAGGAAGTAGTACCATTCCTCCTGTGAGGATTCCTAAATTTCTCAAGGCAATTCTTCTATTCATACATCATAATCTAGCTATGTCGCATCCCGCCCTCCTCTCAAAGAAAGTTGTTGAAAATAGGAATAAGGTGGCAACACTTGTGGTTTTGGGTAAATATATAAAAATTTATCTTTCCAGTGAATGTTGGCAACCTGTGAAAAATCTTCCTTAATTAACAGTCATAGCCAATTCAGATAATTTGTTTTCGCAGATCTGAAGCCCTTTTTCGGATTTACTTCGCTTGGGTGTTTTGTCAAGTGTTTTTTTATATTGTTTTGCGGCTTCTTCGGTTCTTCCGTGGGCCAGCAGCCAGTCTGCATAAAGTTCTGTTGTTGGTTTTTGAACCACCGGAGGTCCAAAACTAAAACTAAGGTTCTCCTCAAGCTCAATGGATTTTTTTAAGAACGACTCTGTTTCTTTCGGGTTGTTTTCCAACCATCCATTCATGGCCATTAATTGATACATCATTATTTCGGTTCTGACCAGCATGGAAGGAGATGTATTGTAGCGACTTGCTCCAGAGCAAAAAGGCGCATCATCATAGCTGACGAGATACGATTCTTTATCGTGATCTTTTTTAATAGCATTGATGGCAGCAACAAGCCCTTCTTTATCATTTTTTTGATAGGCCTTCATTCCGTTGATAAACCTGTATTTAGAGCGAGTAACAACATTTAGATCTTCAATGTCGACTTCAATAGCACTCACGTCGCTGTTCCAATCGTTACTCTCAACAAGATAGGTTCCTTTGAGATACACCATATGTGTTTTTGAATATTGATTTGGAGCTGCCGTCATAAAACCTTCCATATCAAAAACCATTTTCTCTGCCTCTTCAAACCTTCCTTGTTGAAGATATCCGTATTCGAGCCAGTGAAAGGCATGATAGCCCCTGCCATGTGGGGCAAGGTTTTTCGCATTCATTCGATTGATACTGGCCTGAAATGAATTCTCATTACTGCTCACTACCTGATCCCACATGCCCAAGGCCATATAAATGTGAGACGGCATGTGCAGGGCATGTCCTGCATCAGGTGCTACAATGGCATAAGAATCTGCGGCAGCAAGCGCCAGTTCTGCATGTCCGGGATCGTCATAAGAATGAATTACATAGTGAAGCGCACCGGGATGTTTTGGGTTTTTGTCAAGTATTCCTTGCGCAATTTTTGCACCCTGGCCATAAATGACTTCATCTCTTCCGTCTTCAACAGAGCCTAATAATGAAAGGGCATAGAATGCTGCTACTTCGTGATTGTCAGGGTATTTGTTATACAAGGAAGCCATTTTTTTAGCATAGTTCTCATCCCTTTGGACTTTAACAGTATCGGATCTGTATAGAACCGTAATCGCGCTGATCAGATCCTTTTCTAATTCAGAAACGTCGGTGTTATTTTGATGTTCCTTAAGTTTTTCAAGTGCCCGGATTCCTTGATCATAATCCTGTTCGGTCCATAAACTATGATTATAGGTCATAGCTTCGCCCCAATAAGCCATCAGGAGTTTTGGATCTTCTTCTTGAGCCTTTAAAAAGGATTCTCGTGAATCTTCGTATTCAAAACTGTGCAATAATAAAAGCCCTTTTTCAAAATGCGGAATAGCTTTTTCATTTCCACTGATATCTATATTGACAATTCCCAGGTAACTATCCTTGGGTTTTTGGTCTTTGCAGGCAAATAATAGGATTAGGATTAGAAAACTTAGATTTTTCATGATCAATATTTTAGATTTGATTTATTTTAAAGATAGCTTAACCACCATTTTTTGGGGTTATTCAGTTTATAGGCCATGTATTTTTTGCACAAGGGATATAAAAATACAACAACCAGGATCCAAACAAGATATACCACACCCAGAGAGTAGCCATTTTCGGCCATTTTGTTCGTTGTAAATGATTCAGGGCCGAATATCATCAAGCTCCAATCTTTGCCTAATAAAAATAAGGTGATCAGCGCAGCAGCATGAATAATGAAAATATGCAGGACATAATAGAAAAACGGAACCCTTCCAAAAACAAGCAATACATCAGTGAATTTTGATTGAACATCCTCGAGAAGATAAAGTACCAGAAAAGTTGGTCCGATCGTAATCAATAAAAATAATAATGATGGTGGGTATTTTGATACGTTCATAAAAGACAGAAAAGTAAATAGGTCATTTTTTTGAGGGGTCCAGGGGACCATATCTCCATAGATGTTTAAGAATCGGATAAGCAGAAAGAGAGTAATGGAGCTGATTCCAAGTATGAGTAAAAAGGTTTTTCTTCTTTGCTGATCGCTACCTTTCCGGTATAAAAAGCCGAAGCAATAGCCAAGAGCCATTACTGCAATCCATGGCAACACCGGATAATAGAAAGCCACCATGCGTTGATTTTCCAAGGGTAAGAACTTAGCCTGGTGAAAAATATACCACAAAATCGCACCAAAACTTTTACCTTCAAATACGATGTTATCCAACATGTTATGACCGAAAACAATGACAAGTGACAAGACGATAATAATGTTGTAAGGCAAGTATATGATAACAGCCAAAAACAGCATACATACACCAATGGCCCAGATCACCTGTAAGTTGATAAAACTATAACTTGGATCAAACCACCAAAGAAAATTCATAAGAACAATTTCAACAATAATTAACCATAAACCTCTGGTAAAAAGGAATTTAGACAATTCTTTTTTGGACTTGTTCTGACCGTAAAGACTTGCGGAAGTTCCCGTTAGAAAGATAAAAACGGGCGCACAGAAATGAGTTACAAAACGTGTCATAAAGAGAAATGGGGTAGTGGTCTCCAAATCAGTCGGATCGGAAACCAGCGCACCGTAATGGAAGTAATCTCGTACATGATCCAAGGCCATAATGACCATTACAAGCCCTCTTAAAATATCGATAGAAGAAATACGCTTCGACTTGATTTGAACTGACATGCTGTTATGATTTGCTGTTTACCATGTTTTTAAAGATAACTAAATCCAAAAAAATGGTAAGACACGTATGATGAAACCTTTCCCCTGTTGATAATTTTCAACATACGTGTACTTACCGGTTTGATATTCCAATCTATCTAATTGATTGGTAATTTTGGTTGACTGCGTATTCTTATTTGATGGCTATAACAGCACTTGTTGGTCCTGTTAGCGGCATTAATTTTACAGATTTGAATCCAATTTCTTTCGCCCATGATTCGATATCCGAAAAGCTGTAATCGAATCCCTCATCTGTTTCTATCAGCATATTTAAAGACATCATGAGGCCAAAAGCATTTTTATTTCTTTCATTGTCGATGACATTTTCTATAACGGCCAAGGTGCCATTTTCGGGCAAGGCATCAAATGCTTTTTTAAGTAACATTTTTTTATCCTTCAAACCCCAGTCATGTAAAACATTGCACATGGTTATTAGTTCGGCATTGGGCAGATCGTCGGTAAAAAAATCTCCCGCAACCGCCTTTGCCCGGCCGTTGAGACCTAGTTGTTTAAAATTGTTGTTGGCAATTGATTCTACCTGGGGCAGGTCAAATGATAAGCAATTCATATGTTCGTTATTTTTAGCCACATGCACGCATAAATTCCCTCCAGCCCCACCGATATCACAAAGTGTTTTGATATTGGAAAAGTTAAAATTTCGGGCAAAGCAATCAAAATTACCGGCTTGTACTCCTCCCATGGCATGTAGAAATTCTGCCAGTGTTTCAGGATTTGCATAAATGGCATCAAACATCGAATCACCACCTGCCTTGCTTTCGTTTTGAGGCTCTCCGGTTTTCAGGGCTTCTTCAAGGTTATTCCAAAAAGGGTAGAGCCTGTTGTTTGACATTTCCAGTATTCCCCCGATATAGGTGAGTTTATTTTTATCCAAAAAGAAATCTACGTCTTCCGCGTTGGAATAGGTGGCATTTTCTTTGATGCCATTGCGATTTAAAAATTGCAGTGCTACAAGCGTGTCGAGAAAATCATACACTGATCTGTCATGCAGCCCCAAAGATTCTTGAATTTCTTTTGCAGATTTCTCGCCCTTTGCAAGCAGCGTGAATAGATTCATGTTTACTGCTGTCAATAGGGTTTTGGAAGCCCAAAACCCCATGCCAATTTGCATAATTTTTGAAGGATCAATTTGATTCATTTTTTATAGATTTAGTTAGTGTTTTGTTCAATCATACTCAATTCTCTATTGAGTTCATGCGTGTCCCAAAACCCCCATTCTTCGATTATTTTACCATCAACAAATTGAATTGTAAGATGAACAGGGATTTCAATGACTTTGTTGTTGGCTTTCAGAGTGCCTCGCCATAAGGCCCATGAATTAACCCAGATCTTGCCGTTGTCATCAATAATTCTTTCCATGCTTAATTCTTCTCTTTCAAAACTATAGGAAGATAGTTTTGAAATGAGTTCTTTATGCTTTTCTCTTGTAACTTCCGGACTGGACCAAACATGCCATGTGTTCTGATAAATCTGGGCAGAATCTGCATACTGATCCAGCCATTGATCCCAATCGCCTTTTTCATAATGTTCAATGCCTTTTTTTAACAGGTCAATTTCAGTACAATTTCGCGTGTACCTCGTTTCTTTTAAATTGTCACAAGACAATGTCAATATTAAAACCAAGGCTGATAATAATATGTTTTTCATATCTGAGATGTGCTTAAGATTATTTTGCAGGAATGTAGCCAAGGTCTTCTCTCATCCATCCTCTTTTCTCATCTGTTTTCCAGGTATGTTTACTGAGCTCACTTAAAAGTGGTTCAAAATCATCCTTCATAGCATTCCAGTTGTCATCACCTGTTTTGGCACTTGCCAAATTGTTTTCAGCGGCGATGGCTACCATATAATAAGTTCCCATTACTCCAAACCCGGTTTTATATACGCGGTAATGAAGTTTCGAATTGTTCTTCTCAAACGCCGCCTTCATTTTTTTCATGGTCTCCACAAACCCCTTATCATTTTCGGGAGTGACATAATTATAATACAGGGTTCTGTAATTTTGCCCTTCAACTGTTTGAGAAACGCCACCTGGCATATAAGACAGTTTTTTATTGAGATAAACAACATAATCACCGTGTTCCTCATAGGTGTTGTTAAAACGCTCAAACAGTGCATTCATCTTATCTTTCCCCATTTTTTCTGCAAGACTAGCAAAGCCATCCTGATCCAGTTCTGCGAAATTTTTCATCGGGGTGACATATAGGTAAGAATAATCATTCAAAGCCATTGTGAGCCATTGGGTTTCTTGCACATTATGTTCTTTACAAGCAGCGACAAGATCTTTTGCAATTTGCTCATATTCTTCTGTCATACCCGGTTTGACACGATCTTCATGAATCCAGTATGCTTGATAATCATCAGTTTCCTGAGCAAAAGAAATGAATGGCATAAGTGTCAGTGTAAAAACAAGTAGGGAAAGTTTTAAAAGTTTCATGGTTATATAGTTTTAGTTAATGTTCCTTTATTCTGGTCTTTGTAGTGTATGTCCGAGCTGTTGCAACAAGGATAATTCTGTATAAAATACATTCTGTTTAACAATTTTATTATCGTCATTAAAATCTAACCTGGTTATACCGTTGATCTGTACTTGTTTACCAGTTGCAGGATTGTCGCCGAATACACCGGTATTTGTTCCAGTCATATTCCAGGTCATAAATAATTGATCATCTATGGGGGTGATTTGCTCTACTGTAAAGTGTAAATCGGGGAAAGCGATAAAGTAAATATTGAAAATGGCTGTCATTTCATGAAGGTTGCTGGCTGCCTCAATGCTGTTTACATTTCTGCTGAAGGTATCGGCAAAAAAGGATTCTAAACTAGTCAGATCTTTGTTGTTCCATACATTGTCAACAAAGCTCAAACATGTTTTTAGATTCTTTCGTTCTTTCTCTGCTGCGCTTTCTGATTGATTACACGACAGTAAGAATAAGAATATCATTAAGAAGATGATTCTATTATATTGAGACATTAAACTGTTTTACAGGTATTCAATTGATCTTTAGATTATCTAATGTAATTCTGTTTGAGGCATAAAGTCAAATCAAATAGGACAGACACTAGTTATTCTTATCCGAAAGCCCCTTTTTATTTATCAAAAGAATTTGCATTTTAATTCGTAACTTTCTACAGGCAACTTTTAAATGCGTTGCTTTAAACCGGTTAAATTCACTTTTCATCGTTGACGGTTCAGCAGAATATGGATGTAATTGGGTAGTATACTTCTTATGAAAATGCAGTCTTTTAAAAATCTTTTACTACTGATAGGATTGGTTTTCGTTACCAACGTTCTTAGAAGCCAGAAATTGATAGATAATGATCGGGCCATACCTTATCAGCGGGTTTTTATTGAAACAGATGATTTTGATAGCGGTTATCTGGATGAGTTAGAGGCTAAATATAAAACCATAAAGATCGATTCCTTTAGATATGCAGCACTCAATGACCTGGCCTATTACATGCATACAAGAGACTTGAAGCGATCTCTGGAATTAACGAGAGAAGGTCTTGAGTTGGTAAGAGCTGATGGCAATGAATTATGGGAAGGGCGGTTTCAGATTACAGAAGGAGCTATACTGCTGCGCATGGAGAAATTGGACACTGCACGTCAAATTTTATTGGATGCTGAGCCAAAAGTTAAAAAACAAGACCTGCCTTTGCTCTATACCCAGCTTGGATATATTTATGAAAGAGAAGGAAATATATTAATGGCGGCTGATTTTGCTTTTAAGTGTAAAAATATTGGTACCGACCTGAATGATAATAAGGCCATTGCTCAGGCTTATAGTGATCTTAGTAATTTGTATTGGAAGTTTTCGGATTTTGAAAAAGGTCTTGAACTGTCTTTGACCTCAGTGAGTTATTTTGAAGAACGCAACTTAAAGGATATGGATTATGACTTTGTTCTTTATGTGGTTGGAAATAACCTTATGAATCTGCAAAAATATGAAGAAGCCTTGTTCTATTTTAAGCGGGCCATTGATATGGGCGAACAATACGGGTTTTACAATAACCTGAGCGACATATATATATCACTGGTTGATTTATATACAGAGTTGAATCAATTTGAATTAGCGGAAAATGCGGGAGAACAGGCGGTGAAGTATGCGAATCTGATTGATAATGATTTTTTGCTGATGCGTTCCTGGTCATCCATAGGCAGGTTAAAATTGTTTCAGGGTAAATACCAGGAATCAATAGAGCTTTTAAACCTTTCCAAGGAAGTTGCCACCCCAGAGTTTGGAGATAAGTTCTTCCTGAGCCAATTGTATCGAAGACTGGGACGGGCGTATCATGAAAGTCATAATTATCAAAATTCGATCAATGCTTTTGAAGTATATGATTCTTTAAAAAAAGAGGTATTAAATGATCATGCAAAAAAGAGGATGTCATTATTAAAATACGAGTTTGATTTAGAAGATAAAGAAAGCATGATCCTAGGGATGGAAGAAAGGATTAAGAAGCAAAGATCGACTCAATCTTTGATTATTATTATCGCTGGACTGCTTCTCATACTTTTATTGGTCTTATATGTAACCTATCAGAACAACAAAAAGAAAAATATCTTACTCGAGAATCAAAATGAGGAAAAGGAGTTTCTTCTGAAAGAGATACATCATAGGGTAAAGAATAATCTAGGAATAGTATCAAGTCTCTTAGAGTTACAGGCTGATAAGATTAAAGATCAAAAAATAATTTCTGCAATAGAAGAAAGCAGGAACAGGGTGTATTCCATGAGCATGATACATCAAAAGTTGTATCAGGGCACGAATCTTTCAAGCATAGGAATGAAGGAGTATTTAATAGATTTAAGCAGGCATATCCTTGATTCATATGGCTCAGATGACAGGGTCGAATACACCTATGAATTAGAAGAAATGAATCTGGATGTCGATGCTGCGATTCCGATAGGACTTATTGTCAATGAGTTGCTTACAAATTCCCTGAAGCATGCTTTTCCGGAAGACAGAAAAGGAGTGATTCATATTACCTGCAGGCATTTGAACAAAGATAGAATTTTGTTAGAAGTGGCAGATAATGGTATTGGTTTGATTGAATTCGATAAGGAAGACGATGAAGGTAGCGGATTTGGAACCCAGTTAATAGATTTATTAATTCATCAGTTAGATGGGTCGATCATGACAATGAGTGGAGAAGGGACTAAGATCAGAATGGAATTTGATATTGACTAAAAAGTTTGAAGCCTGTCTAAAAGTTCTCTTCTCAACGTTTTGCTTAAAGGAATTGCTTTTTTACCAATTACCACATGTGTACCTGCAACTTCATCCACATGAGATAAGTTTATAATAAATGATCGGTGTATTCGTAAAAAATGTTCTCGGGGTAGCCGATCATTGATTTCCTTCAGTGTCATCACAAGTAGGCACTCTTTCTTTTTGGAATAAATTTTACAATAATTTCTGTCAGCTTCAAAATAATAGATATCCTTGATAAGGATTTTTATCATTTTTTCATTACGTCTTACATAAATGCTATCGCTCTGAACAAAAGGAGAAATGCATGTTTCATCCTCTTCTTGTTTTTTATCAGCACCATTTCTATGCAGTCTTTCCATCGTAAGGTCAATGGCATGTTGAAGATCAAGTTTTTTGAAAGGTTTTGAAATAAAAGCATAAGGGTTGGTTGATTTTGCCCTTTCAAAATTTTCTTCGTCTGCATTCGCCGTTAAATAGATGATCGGCATGTTGGTTTCACGATGCATTTGAGTAACGGTCTCGATTCCGTCAAGAGCTCCTTTTAGTTGTATGTCCATTAATACAATATCGGGACGACTCTGTTTGACATGCGTCAGTGCTTCTTCACCTCTGGAGACGATGCCGGTTACCTCATATCCTAATTTGGATAATTGCAAGGAAATATTTGCTCCAATGATCATCTCATCTTCTACTATCAAAATTTTTGCAGGGGACTTCATATTGATTAGTTGTTTAATTGGAATGGAATGTGGTTCTTTATCGGTGTTTTCTGAATTTTTAAATTAAGGTATTTGTTGTACGCTCAAAACTTCCAATGATACCAAGGCAATTGGAATTATTTCTTTTCTAAGCAATTAGGAATGAATCCAAGATAGTGAAATTTAATGAGCTGGGCAAAAAATCTGTAGCAAGACGATCGACTTTCCTGACTTTTTTAAGAGTTGAGTCTGAAAAAAACGATCGCCTTCATGTTCAAATCTAAACACATGAATTTTGATCCTAACTTTTATTTTCACCGCGAAGTTTCGTGAAAAAAGAGTAATTTTGTTTCGCTAAAACTGTTTAGATTATGGAAATTGAACAAGCCAAGAAGGAATTAAAGGAGAAAGGTTTTTTGGATATAGAAACAAATGAAGAGCTTGATTTTGCAGCTGAGATTCAAAAATTGAAAAAGGAGAAAAATGCTGTAATACTGGCGCACTACTATCAGGAACCGGCCATTCAGGATATAGCAGATTTTGTAGGAGACAGTTTGCAGCTTTCCTATAAGGCTGCTGAAGTGGATGCAGATCTCATCGTGTTTGCCGGAGTACATTTCATGGCAGAAACTGCTAAGATTTTAAATCCTGACAAAAAAGTGTTGCTACCGGATTTGAATGCAGGCTGTTCCTTATCCGAAGCTTGTGAGGCAGCTGACTTGCAGGCCTTCAAAGAAAAGCATCCGGATCATATTGTGGTCACGTATGTAAATACCTCGGCGGATGTGAAGGCAATTAGCGATATTTGCTGTACGTCTTCAAATGCCAAGAAAATAGTTGATTCCATTCCGGTAGACCAACCGATCATTTTTGCTCCGGATAAGAATTTAGGAGCTTATATTAATAAAGAAACTGGACGCGATATGCTCTTGTGGGAAGGCGCTTGTATTGTGCATGAGGCCTTTTCTATTGATAAGCTATTGACGACACATCAATCACATCCCGAGGCAAAAATCATAGCACATCCTGAATCGGAAGAACATATTTTAAAAACGGCTGCTTATATAGGCTCAACTTCCGGTTTGATCAATTTTGCCAAGACGGATCCGGCCAAAGAATTTATCGTGGCTACTGAGGCAGGGATATTACATGAGATGCAGAAAGAAGTGCCGGAAAAAACATTGTATCCTGCTCCTGCAGTGGAGGACAATACCTGTGCCTGCAGTGAATGTCCTTATATGAAAATGAACACGATGAAGAAATTGTATTTGTGTATGAAACATGAATTGCCAGAAGTACATGTCCCAGAAGAAGTTCAAAAAAAGGCATTGATTCCAATCCAGCGTATGTTAGATATTTCTTCAAAATAGCATGAGTAAATTTAAGGGAGATATATTGGTTTTAGGATCTGGAGTAGCAGGATTATCGATTGCTATCAAGTCGGCAACGGCTCTTCCAGATAAAAAAATCATTGTAGCTACAAAGGCAAATGAAAGCGAATCCAATACGAAATATGCCCAGGGCGGTATCGCAGCTGTTTGGGATGAATTAGATTCTTTTCAGGATCATATAGACGATACAATGGTCGCCGGAGACCACCTTAATAATAAGGCTGTGGTAAAAATGGTCGTTGAAGAAGCCCCTGAATCCATGAGGCAACTTATAGAATGGGGGACAGATTTCGACTATAATAAAGAAGGAGAAATCGATCTTGGAATGGAGGGAGGTCATTCAGCCAATAGAATATTGCATTATAAAGATATCACAGGCTTTGAAGTTGAGAAAACATTGTTGGAACAGGTTGATAAATTGCCGAATATTGAATTGTTGCCTTACCATTTTGCCATTGACCTGATTACGGACCATCATCTTAGTCCGAAGTCAGCAGCCTCAGATTCAAAGAATATTGCCTGTTATGGTGCTTATATTTTGAATCAGAAAACAAATCAAATTGAAACCTATCTTGCCAGTTCAACCATATTGGCTACTGGTGGAATAGGGCAGGTGTATGCGGCTACTACGAATCCGATAATAGCAACAGGTGACGGAATTGCCATGGCGTATAGGGCGAAAGCAAAAATTGTTGATATGGAGTTTGTTCAATTTCATCCAACAGCTTTGTACCAACCAGGTATCAGTCCATCATTTTTAATTTCAGAGGCCGTGAGAGGTTTTGGAGCTTATTTGCGAAACAAAGCCGGAGATCGGTTTATGTTGAAAGTGGATGAAAGAGCCGAATTAGCTCCTAGAGATGTGGTGGCGAGGGCTATCAATAAGGAGTTGATTGTTTCAGGAGATCCTCATGTTTATCTGGATTGCTCTCATTTGGAAATGACAGCGTTTAAAAAACATTTTCCAAACATCTATGAGAAGTGTGATAGTCTGGGAATTGACATAGCGCATCAAATGATTCCTGTAGTGCCGGCTGCCCATTATTTAATGGGTGGTATTGAGGTAGATGTGAATGGCTATAGTTCGATTCAGAATTTGTTTGCCTGCGGAGAATGTTCGAGAACAGGCTTGCATGGAGCCAATCGATTGGCGTCAAATTCTTTATTAGAAGCCTTGGTATTTGGGGAGCGAATTGCAGAAGAGATAATTCAGAACCGAAGCAAACTCGATTTGGGGGTGGAGTATAAGATTCCCGAATGGGATGAAGAAGGGACGATGGTACCGAAGGAAAATGTGTTGATTTCCCACAATAGGAAAACCATACAGAACATTATGACTGACCTCGTTTCAATTGTTAGATCCGATGAGCGTTTAGAGAAGGCACTCGATCATTTGAATTACCTGTTTCAGGATACAGAAAAGGCTTATGAAAAATCAAAACTGTCACCTCAGATATGTGAATTGAGAAACTTAAATGCCATCGCTTATCTCATCGTACATCAGTCAATGAAGAGGAAAAATAACAAAGGAGCTTTCTATAGTCTTGACAACGTAACGACTTAATTAATCCCATTTGTTTGAACTGGAAACAGCAAATTTTCCAGCTCCCAGAAAGAAGATACTAAAGGCACCAAATAAATAGAGCCCAATTAATTCTAAAGCCCATTCACCGTGATCTCCAATTTTTAAAATCTCATCGGCATGCGCCGTCATTGCTGCTACCAGCATTGTTGCAGCCACAAAGAGCGAGGCGATTTTGGTACGATAACCGATAATGATGAAAATGGGAGCAAGGAATTCTCCTAAATAGGCGCCATAAGCTACAAAGCCAGGAAGCCCCATATTACTGAACATACCAACCAGGCCATCGACCCCATTGATCAATTTATGAATTCCATGAAACAACATCAGACCACCAATGCTCAATCGAAGTATTAAAAGGCCGGTATTTTGTTGAAAGTTTTTCATGGGATCGTATTTAAGGTCCCAAATTATCGATTATTATGATCGTTTCAAAGAAATTTTTTCAAAATCATCGGTCTTGGTAAGTTTTTCTAAAACTTCCAGAATGATACCAGGAGGGGTTGTAAGCTTTCTCTTGTTCAGGTCAATCCAGGCACCATATATTTCAATCTCTGCAGAAAGAATACCATCTCCTCTAAATATTTTATGCACAAACTTAAATCGCTCTCCAAGTTCTGAAGCTCCTTTTAAAAACACTTCTACCGTAATATTGTCACCGATGCCAATTTCACGGAAGAAACTGGTTTCTTCCTTAAATAAAACCGGGCCAACTCGTAAGCGATTAAATTCAGTGAGTGACAGTCCGTAGGCATCAAATAAGCGAACCCTTGATTCAGCTGCATAATCATTGTAGGCTGTATGCCGCATATGATTGTTTGGGTCGAAATCGGCCCAACGCGTAGGTGAGGAAAATTTAAAACTCATCAGCTAATTTACTAAGATAATAAGTCGGCGATTCTCTTCACGGCCTCCTTCAATTCTTCCTGAGAAGCAGCATAACTGATTCGAATGCAATTTGGCGCTCCAAATGCCTCTCCTGTTACGGTGGCAACATTGGCTTTCTCCAATAATAGCATGGCGAAATCCGATGCGTTTTCAACCTTGGTTCCTTTGATGGTTTTTCCAAAGTAATAAGAAACATCAGGGAAAACGTAGAAAGCACCTTGTGCTACGTTTGTTTTGATTCCTTCAATTTGATTCAATAAATCCAGAATCATGTCACGCCTCACACGAAATTCATCAACCATGTACTGAATTTTTGAAACGGGCGCATCTAAGGCCGTAATTGTCGCTCTTTGAGCAATACAATTCGCTCCTGAGGTGATTTGGCCTTGCATTTTATTACATGCCTTGGCAATCCATTCAGGGGCACCTATATACCCAATTCTCCATCCGGTCATCGCAAATGCCTTGGCAACACCATTTACTGTGATTGTTCTATCGTACATGCTTTCAATACGAGCGAAACTAAAATTTGGTGTTCCATAATTGATGTGCTCATAGATTTCATCAGAAAGGATGTAAATCTGAGGATGTTTTTCCAATACTTTTGCAAGTGCTCGGTATTCTTCTTCTGTATATACTGTTCCACTTGGATTGTTCGGGGAATTGAAGAAGATCATTTTTGTTTTAGGCGTAATTGCCGCTTCCAATTGTTCCGGAGTAATCTTGAAATCTGTTTCGATACTTGAAGGGATTTCAACATAGGTTGCCTCTGCCAAAATACTGATGGCTGAATAACTCACCCAATAAGGTGCCGGAAGGATTACTTCATCTCCAGGATTGAGCAAAACCATAGCTACATTGGCGATGGATTGTTTTGCTCCAGTAGAAACAACCACTTGATTAACGTTGTAATCAAGATCATTATCTCTTTTAAATTTTCTACAAATAGACTCTCTTAAATCCGCATATCCATTTACCGGAGAGTAGGAATTGTAATTGTCATTTACAGCCTGAATCGCTGCATCTTTGATAAAATCTGGTGTATTGAAATCTGGCTCACCTAAACTTAAGCTGATGATATCTTTTCCCTGACCTTTTAACTCTCTCGCTTTAGCTGCCATGGCTAAAGTCTGTGAAACTGGTAAACTGTTGATTCTGTCGGATAATGGTTGTGACATTGTTGTAATAAAATGATTAATGATTTATGCTAATTCTGGATGTTTCCCTAATTTGTCGAGTTGCTTAAAATGATCAATAAAAGCACCAATCATTGTGCGATACTCGTTATAAGGCAGGTTGAATTCTTTTGTTGTGTTTTTAACAATCTCAGATAATTTTTTATAATGAATATGAGATATGTGTGGGAATATATGATGCTCCACCTGATGATTTAAACCACCGGTAAAGAAGTTGACTATTTTGTTGTTAATCGCAAAATTGGAGGTTGTATACAATTGATGAATGGCCCAGGTATGTTGCATGACGCCCTCTTCATTAGGCTGCGGCATATCCGTATTTGGCATCACGTGAGCCAGCTGGAAAACCACACTTAAAATCATGCCGGCTGTATAATGCATGATGAAGAATCCAATTAATACCTGCCACCAGGCAATATCCATGACCATGATTGGTAATACAATCCAAATGGAATAATAGAGGATTTTAGTAATCACCAAGATGGACCACTCTTTAGCGGGATTTGGAAATTTTCCATAAGACAGTTTACGTTTTAAATAGCTGTGCATTTGCTTAAAATCTGTCGTAATGGCCCAATTAATGGTCAGTAAGCCATATAGAAAAATAGAATAATATTTCTGGAATTTATGAATTTGAAACCACTTGGCATGTTTTGAAAATCGAATAATCCTTCCCGCATCAATATCTTCATCCAGGCCCTGAATGTTGGTATAGGTATGATGCAGTACGTTGTGTTGTACCTTCCAGTTATAAACGTTGCCGGCGAGAATATAAATACTGCTCCCCATAATTTTATTCACCCATTTTTTACTGGAAAAAGATTCATGATTTGCATCATGCATAATATTCATTCCCACACCAGCCATTCCAACGCCAATTATTACAGTCATTAAAATCATGGCCCAGGCGGGAAGTTTTACAGTAAGCAGGACAATAAGCGGTATAATAAAAAGAGAAAACATGATAATGGCTTTTGTATAAAGTTTCCAATTACCGGTTTTCTTAATATTATTTTCTTTGAAGTAATTATTAACCCTTTTATTCAGAGTTTTAATGAAATTAGTCTTGTCTCTGGTAACAAATTTGATCCCTTGCATATGTTTTCCTTTTGTTTTGTTAAAGTAACAGAATTCAGTTTGCAAAGCTACTAGTTTTTTGACAGATTTTGGAGTTTTTTTGTTAAAATAATCCCATTTTAATGGGAAGAATTTATCAATTACAGCAGTTTGTTACAGATGGTTCAATAGATCATTTTTCTACAATGTTTGGGTTGGTCATATTAATTGTATTTTTGCTGAAAAATTGAATGAATTTGATCGCTGATAATTTTCCGGAACTTACAGTTTTGCAATTGAAACAATTTTCTGAATTGCAAGATTTATACACAGATTGGAATGCAAAAATTAATGTGATTTCAAGAAAAGATATAGAGGCATTGGATGTGAAGCATGTTTTACATTCTTTAGGAATTGCGAAGGTTCAGCCATTTTTGCCGTCGTCTAAGGTGTTGGATGTAGGGACAGGAGGAGGTTTTCCGGGCATACCTTTAGCCATTATGTTTCCAGAAACTGACTTTGTACTGGTGGATTCAATTGGCAAGAAAATCAAAGTTGTGCAGGCAGTTGCTGATAGTTTGGGATTGACAAATGTCAAGGCAATTCACACAAGGGCAGAAAATGTTCAGGGTGAATTTGATTTTGTGGTAAGCAGGGCAGTTACAAAAATGGATGATTTTGTTGTATGGGTAAAAAAGAAGATTGCAAAAAAGAGCAGGCATGAATTGAGAAACGGGATACTCTACCTAAAAGGAGGCGATTTAACGGAAGAATTAAAACACTTTCCCAAAGCATCATTATACGATTTAGCCACCTATTTTAAAGATCCCTTTTTTGAGACAAAAAAAGTTGTCCATATTCCAATTAAGGTGCGTCTTTAATCATGTTTTTCCCAGCCCGTTAACCCGGCTGAAACAATAAATTTCATCATTTCGCTTGAATTAACATCCAGAGGTTTTATTTGTGTTCTTGGCAGAATGAATAATTCTCCGGAAAAATTGTAAGAATGAGGAAAGTAAACCGCGACCTTCCCTTCCGACTGGATGATGTCGAGATTTTCTTCTGTGATAAAACCGAGTTTTTCGAGATTAGAATTTAGATTGATTTTCACCAGAACTGGTTGATTGAATTTTTTTTCTTTCCCCACAAAAGCAGTGAAAAGATCATTAAATGCGGAGTATATAAAATTTAAGAGTGGTACTGAATCAATAATCTTTCTAAAAACTTTTTTCAGCGGTTGAGCTATAATGGTTTTTCCTAAAAAACCGATTAAGATCAAAAAAACGAGGAGGGAAAGAAGGCCAAGTCCCGGAATATGTATGTCAAAAAATTGGGTAATAATCTTTTGAGAAAGGCCATCAATAAAATTGAAAGCTGCGTAAAAAACATAGGCGGTTATGCTGAGGGGGGCAAGGTATAATAAACCTTGAAGTAAATAGTTAATGAGCTTTTTCATGAGTTGAGTTTTAAATGAACTAATCGCTTTCAAATTACAAAACATTTACCTTTTTTAAAGGGCGTTCAAGGCCTATTTAATGCTTAAATCCCTTCCTGTTTTTAAGAGGTGTAAATTTGAAATTTGTTAATATAGTGGAGAGATATTTCTCAATCCTTAATATTCTTCCTTAAATTAGCGTGATTATTAAATTATTCTCAATATTTATACTTAGAATGTTTTATGGATAAAGAACTCTCATCGATACACTATGACCAATACCTGCAATTGCAAAAGATTCTGGATGCGCAGAAATTAAGGAGTGTGGAATTTAAAAAGCCTGCACATGATGAAATGTTGTTCATCATTGTTCATCAGGTTTACGAGCTGTGGTTTAAAGAAATTTTACATGATATTGCTTCTGTAAAAGAACTATTCAGTGATGGAACAGTGAAAGAATCGGATATTGGTATTGCCATTTCAAGACTGGACAGAATCGTTAAGATTCAGAAGATTTTGGTAGATCAGATCGACATTATCGAAACCATAACACCGCTTGATTTTTTAGATTTCAGAAACTTTTTGTTACCAGCTTCTGGTTTTCAAAGTTTTCAGTTTAGGCAATTGGAAGTTTCCCTGGGGTTAAAACGAGAACGAAGAATTTCATATACACAATGTTCTTATTCAGGAGTTTTTTCAGATGAAGAGCAAGCCATATTAGAAAAATTGGAGACCGGCGATTCTATGTTCGATCTGGTTGAAAAATGGTTGGAACGAACCCCATTTCTACAATTTGAAAAATTCGATTTTCTAAAGGAATATGAGAAATCAGTCAATAGAATGCATGACCGTGAGGTTGAGGACATTAATAAAGCAGATTATATTTCAAATCAGGAAAAACAGTTTAGAGTGAATATGTTGGCAGAAACAGATGCCTATTTTAAATCTGTTTTTGATAAAGACATACACCATCAAAAAATTGAAAAGGGTGAATTAAAATTATCTTATAAGGCGACAATTTCGGCCCTACTGATTAACCTTTACAGAGATGAGCCTTTATTGAGACAACCTTTTATGTTTCTGCAGAAATTGATAGATATGGATGAATTACTCACTACCTGGAGAAATCGCCATGCTCAGATGGTGCTCAGAACCCTGGGACAAAAAATAGGTACCGGAGGTTCATCCGGTTATGATTATTTAAAACAGACAGCAGATCAACACCGGGTGTTTTATGATCTACATAATATTTCCACCCTGTTGATTCCACGCTCATTTTTACCGGATTTGCCGGAAGAAATGAAAGAGAAGCTAAATTTCAATTTTTCCTAAAAGAACTAATTTTGAATAAATGAAGATTAGTGCCCTTATAGACAAGAAGCAAGTTGTTTTTGATACCTCAAAGGTTCATGACATATCAATTCCATTAGAATTTAATGGTGATCAGCCGAATACCTATGGTGTTGAATCAGCCAGTTCTGAAGCCTACCAGACAGGTGACTTTGTGGGTGATACCCGAAAAGGGGGAGGATGTAATTTTGAACAACTCAAACTGACCCCTCACTGCAACGGAACCCATACAGAATGTATTGGACATATTACGAACAAGAGATTCAGGATACATGAACAATTAAAAGAGTCACTTATTCCGGCAACATTGATTACAGTCCATCCTGTAAATGCGAACAGCTCAGAGGACAGTTATAAACCAGAACTTGAGAAGCAAGATTTTTTAATCACTAAGGAACTTCTGGAAGGAGAATTAACGAATGCTGCCCCTGATTTTAGAAAGGCCCTTGTTATTAGAACCCAACCTAATAATGACTCTAAAAAGTCGAGAAATTATATAGAGAACAATCCTCCTTTTTTTTCCTTAGAAGCCATGAGGTATATTGTTTCTCTGGGTGTAGAACATATTTTGGTGGATCTGCCTTCTGTAGATCGTTTGTTTGATGACGGTAAATTAAATGCCCATCATATCTTCTGGAATATAAAAGAAGAGAGCCATGAAGCAACAGTTAATAGTGAGTTTCAAAAGACAATTACAGAAATGATCTATGTGGAGGATGCGATAAAAGATGGGAACTATCTGCTGAATTTGCAAATAGCCCCCTTTCAGTCAGACGCCTCACCCAGCAGACCTTTACTATATCCGATCATACATAAAAATTAAACCGATAACACTGATGGAATTCAAACCCACTAAAGATTTTGCAATTGAAATGGATCAAAATGATCCTCTGAAAAAGTATAGAGATCATTTTTATTTCCCAAAGCATACGGATGGTAAAGAAGCAGTTTATCTCTGTGGAAATTCATTAGGGCTGCAACCAAAATCTGCCAAGAAACATATTGAAGCTGTTCTTGATGATTGGCGCTATTTGGGTGTCAAAGGTCATTTTGAAGGTGATCATCCATTTGCTACCTATCATGAAGGTTTGGGGGAGCAGATGGCGAAAATAGTGGGGGCTAAAAAGAAAGAGGTGGTGGCCATGAATAGTTTGACGGTCAACCTTCATTTTATGCTGGTTTCATTTTATAAACCTTCGAAGCATCGTTTTAAGATTCTCATTGAAAAGAATGCCTTTCCTTCAGATCAATACGCTGTTAAATCGCAGATTGAATTCCATGGATTTGATCCAAAAGAGGCATTGATCGAGATGGAGGCCAGGGATGGTGAGGATCTGATCAGAACTGAAGATATTCTTGAACTTTTAAAGAATCAGGGTGAACAAATTAGCTTGGTGATGCTGGGGGGATTAAATTATTATACAGGGCAGGCATTTGAAATGGCAAAGATTACAGAAACAGGTCATGCCATGGGTTGCATGGTAGGCTTCGATCTGGCCCATGGAGCCGGTAATTTAGACTTGCATTTGCATGATTGGAATGTGGATTTTGCAGTTTGGTGTACCTACAAGTATATGAATTCAGGCCCTGGAGGTATTGCGGGTTGTTTTGTTCATGAAAAACATGTTACACGCACAGACCTTCCTCGATTTGCCGGATGGTGGGGGCATGATAAAGCCACTCGATTTTTGATGGATGATACCTTTGTACCCATTCAGGGAGCAGAAGGTTGGCAGATGAGTAACGAGACGGTTTTGTCCATGGCAGCTTTAAAAGCTTCTTTAGAGATTTTTGATGAGGTGGGTATGAAAGCTCTTATAGCAAAGTCCAGAATATTAACGGCCTATCTGGAGTATTTGGTAGGAGCCCTGGATACGGATAGAATTCAAATAATTAGCCCTAAACAGCCTGAATTGAGAGGTGCCCAATTGTCCTTGAGGGTATTGAACAGTAACAAATCTTTGTTTGAAAAAATAAGTGACAAAGGTGTTATTGCGGATTGGAGGGAACCAGATGTAATCAGAATTGCACCGGCTCCTTTATATAATAATTACAGTGATGTGTATGAATTTGTACAAATTTTAAAAGAGTCGCTGAATCTATAGGCCTTTTTGAAAATAAAAAGCCTTAGCTAATGAAAGTCATATTTTAGGTTCAAAAAGGATCTTACTTTTGAAACTTAAATCAAATCATTATGAAAGATCAAAAAGAGTGTCTTGTATGCCAAAAAAGTCAGGATGAGGCACCTGTTACAGAATTCCATTATAAGGAATCAAGTTTTTTTATTTGTGCACAGCATATGCCGGTATTGATTCATGATCCGCAAAAATTGATCGGCTTATTGCCGGATGCAGATAAAATGCAAGGTGTATAAAAAAACCCGAAATCAAAGATTCCGGGTTTTATTATTCCTATAATTTTTTACTATTCTCCTAAAAAAGGATATCTGTAATTGGTTGGGGGTACAAAGGTTTCTTTAATCGTTCTGTTTGACACCCATCGTAACAAATTCCATACGGAACCGGCTTTGTCATTTGTTCCAGATCCTCTTGCTCCACCAAAAGGTTGTTGACCTACAACAGCTCCAGTTGGCTTGTCATTGATATAGAAATTACCTGCGGCATTTTCTAACTTTCTGGTCGCCGTATCGATCACATATCTATCCTGACTGAATATAGCGCCGGTCAGGGCATATTCACCAGTTTGATCAACCAATTCAAGTACATCTTCCCATTGCTCATCTTCATAGATAAAAATGGTAATGATAGGACCGAATAGCTCAGTACACATTGTTTCGTAGGTAGGATTTGTCGTTACGATAACGGTTGGTTCAATAAAATAACCAACGGAATCATCATAACCACCACAACAATAATTTCTGCATCAGCATCCTTTTTTGCCTGATCCAGATATCCAGATAATTTTTTAAAGGCGCGATCGTCAATTACTGCATTTATAAAGTTTGAAGAATCTCCTGGTGTACCAATTTTAAATGAATTCACATCTTCAACAACCTTGTTTTTGATGTCTGCCCATAAGCTCTTTGGTAAATAAGCTCTTGAAGCAGCAGAACATTTTTGTCCCTGGAATTCAAAGGCACCTCTTGAGATGGCAGTTGCTACTTCTGGCGCATTGGCCGATGGATGGGCCCAGATGAAATCTTTACCTCC
>NZ_JBPCUJ010000112.1:0-7996 GCF_051011215.1 Lutimonas sp. | reverse complement strand
ATTGGTGTTTAAGGCAATTCTTGTCATTTTTTGCAGGAGGTAATTTTCCTCATTGTTGGCCCGTGAAGAAGAGATGCAGCCTATGGCATCCTTTCCATAGGTGTCCCGTACTTTAAGTAATTTTTCGGCTATAAAATTGTAGGCCTCCTCCCAGCTAACAACTTCAAATGTTCCGTTTTTTTTGATCAGCGGATCTCGCAAACGATCCGGATGATTGTAAAATTGAAAGGCAAAACGTCCCTTTAAACAGGTGTGACCTTGATTAACTTCAGCGGTTTCCGGTGCTTGAATACCCTTAATCTCACCATTGATTACCGATACGTTCAGCTGGCAGCCGACTCCGCAATACGTGCAGGTAGTTCTGATGGTTTCATCGGGTATAAGAGTTTTGGTACTGAATTTATCAGAAAGAGCTTCTGTCGGACAAGTTTGGACACAGGCACCACAGGACACACAAGCCGAAAGATCAAAGTTTGTATCAAAACCTTTTATGATTTGAGTGGCGAACCCTCGACCACTCATCCCTAAGACCATTTCTCCCTGAATCTCCTCACAGGCCCTCACACATCGATAGCAATTGATGCATTGAGCCAGATCCGATTTAATATAAGGATGGGAATGATCTTTTTCAAGATCCAAGGAATTCTTACCTTTCGGATATCTCACATTTGGTATTCCAATGTCGGCAATTGTTCTTTGGAATTCTGTTGCCTTTCTTCCTTTTTCCGGAAATACCTTATCAGAAGGATAATCTGTGAGTACGAGTTCCAGGATATTTTTTCTCAATCGCAGAATCCTCTCCGTTTGATGATAAATATAGGCGCCTTCAAAAACCGGGGTATGGCAAGAAGCCACAGTTTTTGTTTCACCGTTTTTTTCTCTAGCTACCTCTACTGAACAAACACGACAAGATCCAAAGTTTTCCAGCCGGTCATCCTGACACATGGTCGGAATGGAAGAATGATTTTCGATTCTTCTGACAAATTCAAGAATGGTTTCATTGTCAAAAGCGGTATGTGCAACGTCGTTCAAATATACATTCATACGTTTAGGTTTAAGAATGGAAATAAGATTTTAATTCAGGTTGAAAATAGTGCAAGGCATTTTTAATAGGAAGAGGAACACCACCTCCCAAGGCGCAAAGCGACCCTATTTCCAGTGTTTCTATCAAATCATCAAACAATTGCTTGTCAATTTTATAATCTTCATGTTGGGCTTTTTCCAGCATTTCATAGCCACGGTAGGACCCAATTCTGCAGGGATAGCATTTTCCGCAGCTTTCTTCCGCAGTAAATTCAAGCAGGTGAGTGATAAATTTGATCATAGGGAATTCTTCAGGTATCGAAACAACGCTGGCATGCCCTAAAAGAAAGCCAGCATTATCCAAAGATTCAAAATCCAAATCAAGATCTTTGATTTTGTTCGTAGGGATTATGCCGCCGAGTGGACCTCCTATCTGAAAACCTTTTATAGCACTTTTTAGTCCTTTACCATAGGTCTTGAAAATCTCACTCAAGGGAGTTCCCATTTCAATTTCATACATTCCTGGCCGGTTAAAAAAACTGTCCAGAGATACGAGTTTGGTTCCTGAGGACTGCTTTGTGCCCAATTTACTATAGCTTTTTCCCTGGTGTTTTAAAATCCAATGGATGTTTGCAAAAGTCTCAACATTGCTTAAAACCGTTGGTTTGCCATATAATCCGTACTGAGCCGGATAGGGGGGTCTTACCCTTACTTCTGGCCGAAGTCCTTCTATGGAATTGAGTAAAGCGGTTTCTTCTCCACATACATAGCTTCCTTGTCCTTTGATTATTTTGAATTTAAAGTTCTCAAGCAGCTTTTTTTCAGTTAGTTTTTCAATGGCCGCAACCATGGTTCTGATCGAGTTTGGATACTCACCTCTAATATAAATGACACCTGTATCTGCGCCAACACAAACACCCGACATATACATGCCAAAAAGCACTTTAAAAGGTTGATGTTCCATCAGGTACATGTCACTATAAGCGCCAGGATCACCTTCATCAGCATTGCAGACAATATATTTTTGAGCATTGCTCTCACGTGAAACAGCATCCAGTTTAAACCAAAACGGGAATCCGGCTCCGCCGCGCCCTCTGAGATTCGAGTCCTTCAGTTCTGAAATGATACGCTCTTTCTGATTTATAAAATCATGTGATAAAGCAAAGAATTCTTGCAGGTTTTCTATTTTACCGGTGAGAATGGGCTCCGTATTACTTGCTATATGATAGTCGTTTTTTATATATCTGTTATGATCTTCTCTCGATAATATGTCATCCAGGTCTTTTGTCGATTCAATCGAATAGGTATGATCTTTAAACATCACCGCTCCGTTGGTATGACAATGACCTATACAGGCTACGTGACCTATTTCGTCACTTTTTACCCGATCCTTTACCAGGGAGTTGATCTTTGATTGAGAACCGGCAACCATACATGCAGTTCCGTTACAAACACGTATGCTCTTATTTCTTTCTGCGGGCTTGGTAAAATCATAAAAAGAAGCTGTTCCAAAAATGACAGAATCGTCAATCATAAATTTTTTGGAAAGAGTCTGAAAATCTTCTTCAGAGGCGTTCTTATTCGATAATTCTGCAATGTTTTCAAACAGGTTATTTTCAAGTCCCTTTCTCGATGAGAGGGCTCGAATATTCTTATTGGCCATGATCTTGAATTGATTATTCTGAACTAAAAATAAGAAATAAATCCTATCCCTTTAAAAGCTGACTGTTAAACTTTCTTGCACAGAATAACAATTGCCTTGTTGTCCATATCGGTCGTGAAGAATAAGTAGTCATCGCCTCCTTCTTTAATCCCCGTTTTTTTCCGTATCTGCGCTACTGATTCTCGAAAATTTCTGGTGGTAATATTTGCCTTTGATCCTGTGACATGTTTCTTAATAAGTTTCTTACTGTATTTAAAAACATTGCTGATCAAAAAGCATCTTCCTGGAAAATGAATCAATGTTTCTGATGTGTATAAGTGACTGTTTGTATGTAATTTATGAATTTTTAAATCATGTGATACTTCATTGAAAAGTCCTGATTTTAAAAGAGCGGTATTAGGTTCATATAAAAAATGAAGGGGATGAGAAATTGAGGCTTCTGCTCTTGACGGATACCTGCCTTCAAAGACCTGCTCAGCTTCCTTCAGCATATTAACAGTTTTGATCTTGATAGGATTGGAGTACCCTTTTTGAATCAAAAAGAGTAACTCTTTTACATCATTTTTAACCGCTATAATATGTATTTCTTTTATAAATTTTAAGCGATTAATGGTTGATGATATATCCAGAAAAGGAGATAATTTCACCATTATGTTCGTGGATCGCTCTAATAAAAGATCAAGATGCAGACTGATATCAGGTAGGCAATCTTCCACCTGAAAAACCTTGGATTTTAAGTCATCCCTTCTTGATGGATCTACATAGATCCAATCGTAAGTTGTCGGATCTGCTTTGAGTTTTTCTATACCATCAATGGCCAGGCAGTGACAGTTTTTGACACCTAGCTTTGTATAATTATAGGCAACAATTTCTGATAATTCTGAATTAATTTCGCAATGTGTTAAAGACGAAAACTTCTTTGCAAAAAAGAAGCTGTCAACGCCAAATCCACCTGTAAGATCAATGATGGATTCTCCGGTAATCAGTGAGGCTTTATAGGCTGCCGTTCTCTCGGAAGAAGTTTGTTCAATACTCAGGGGTTTTGGATAATAAATACCTTCGGTTTCAAACCAGGAAGGTAGTTTATGCTTCGATTTTAGTTTGGATTTCAGCTGATCTGCTAATTCCTGAATTGTGACTTCTTTAAAAGGAGAGCCTTTTAAAATCAATTTGGACAGGTCCGCATGCAATTGATTATTAATGAATTCTTGTGTCTCAGTATGTAACACTCCCTGATTCAAACTAATCGAAATCTTTGGTCAGGGATTTGACAATGGGATTATCGGAAAGAAACTCTTTCAAAACCACCTTGATCACGGTATAAGTAGGTACAGCGAAAATCATTCCTTTAATACCAAATAACAGGCCTCCGATAACAATGATCAGGAAAATTTCCAGGGGATGTGATTTAACACTCTTTGAAAAGATAATGGGTTGACTAAAAAAGTTGTCGATGAGTTGAGCAATAATATATCCTACCAACACATAGCTTGTTACCGGTAAAATATGGGATTGAAAATCATACTCCAGGCTGCTTGTCATCGTTAGGAGCATCATTAATGCGCCTCCGATAATAGGACCGATATAGGGTATAAGATTTAAGAGTGCACATAAAAAGGCAATGACCACCGCGCTTTTAATATTGAAAATCAGCAGCGTTATAGAATATATTGCAAAAAGGATGGAAATCTGAATGATTAATCCGATAAAATACCTGGATAATAAATCATTAATTTTTTTCAATGAATTTAAGATCTTCCCTTCGTTCTTATCTGGGGTAATCAACACAAAAACATTGTGCAGTAACCTGTTGTCTTTCAGGAAGAAGAAGGTAATAAACAGTACGGAGAACAAACCCATGCTAAAGGTGCCCACAACACCCACAAAAGAATTCAACAAACTCGGAATGGAGGCAATATTGGACGTCAGGTCAATATTTTTCAATTCACCAAAAAGATTGATTCTTCTGGCAGAAAAGAATATGTCAATTTCATTAAATAAATTGAAAATTCTTCTTCGAAGCTCTTCGGTATTGAGAAGAGAAATATTATGACCTTGTTCTTTAATGAGCGGAATAAACATCGAAATAACACCCATGATAATCATAAGAAATATAGCCATGGTGATGACTACCGCCATGATGTTCGGGAACTTGAGTCGCTCTTTTAAAAAACGAAGCAGGGGTTGGGCCACCAATGAAAGGACCGTAGCGATAATCAGGTAGATGATTACACTCTGAATTTTATACAGAAAATAAATGAGCAATAGGATGGAAACAACAACACCTAAAGCGCGTAAAATTCCATTGGCAATGGTTCTTGAATGCATGCTATAATTTTGGTCAAATAATCCGTAGGGTAAATATAGAAATAAAACTAAGACGAATCTACAGAAGGATTCGGATTAATTAAAGCGTTTTAGGACCATTACTTTTTTGTCACCCGCAAAAAAACTTAAATGATTTGAAAGTTGGTAGTTGACTGTTTTATCCGAAATAGCACCCATCAAAACGGCACTTAAATCAGCATTGGTACATGCCATTAAAGTTCCTGCCGTAGGGCCAAAAGAAACTTGATACCCTTTATTTGTCATTTTTCCAAAAAAACCATTACAACCGTCGTTGCCGGAGACTGTTCCTTCAAAAGGATCCAGGATCAAATAGGCTTCTTTATTCGGGAAGGAATCATCATTTATTTCTGTGCCGTCTACTTCAATAATTTTCCATTTCCCACTGAGCTTATAATTGGGTACGAAGGTGCCACATCCTTCAAGTGTCTGCGATTCTTTCTTTTTGGTTTCTTTAAAGTTAAGCGTCACTTGAAAAGTCTGCTTTGGGTTCTCCGTGTTTGTTTCGCATGGCTTTTCAGTTAATTGAAGTAAAATCTCTGCTTTATCAGAAACAATTCTGTAGTCAATGATAGCAGGATCCATACTCGGTAAAGGCTTGGCGCCTTTAAATTTATACAAAATACCATCAGGTGAAATAAAACTAATGGAATCAGTGTTCTTCATTTGCAATGCCCAATTCCCATCTTGACCTTTCGCTTGAAATAGGAGTCCTTCATCCCATTTGGTCATGAGTAGTTTTATGGCAGGGTCGTCTGATTCAAATTTAATCCCTTTTTTTTTAGCGCTTAATCTTAAAAAATAAGCAGCATTATCTATCGCTATAATCTCTTTGGCATTTTCATCTAAAATAATCAGCTCCGTACCCTTTTTTTGAAAAAACAACATCCCGCTGATAGGTTTGTCTAAAGCCACAATGCCATCTGTATGTAAATCATAGGTTCCCTGAGCCGTTTCATTTTTTTCGGGATTTCCTTTAAAATTGGTCGAGGCCTCATAAGAAAAATCTTCGTTTAATTCAAGACTCATTTCAATTCCATCACAGCTTTTGCATGGAATGGTACCGTTGTATATTCCTGCGAATACTCCCACCTGTTTGTTTAATTCTTTTTCAATTTCTTCCTGATATAATTCGTTGTGCATCTGACTGTGCATGCGAGAATGTGGATCTTGATACGTTGAACTACTTGAAGACGAACCGCAGGAAACGAATAACATGGAAACTGCTATCGATGATAAGATGACTGATTTCATATTTGAAGTTTTAATTTATTGCTAATCCTTACATATTTTTAACTGTAGAGCTTAGCTCAATCTCTGTGCCAAACCCGGTTAACTCTATTTAAATTCACTTACAAAGTGGAGTTTCACACTTGGGTACTTTTGCTGGGTCATTTGAACAGTAAAGGCTGAATCAGCCAAAAAGACCAGTTGTCCTTTTTTGTCTTTGGCCAGGTACCTTTGTTTTACACGTTTAAATTCTTTGAATTCTTCACTGGTCTCGTCTTCCGGTTCTACCCAACAAGCCTTATGAACATTAACATTTTCATACGAACACTTGGCGCCATATTCATGTTCAAGCCTGTATTGAATCACTTCAAATTGCAAGGCACCTACAGTTCCAATAACCTTTCTTCCATTCAAGTCGAGCGTAAATAATTGAGCCACCCCTTCATCCATTAACTGATCAAGTCCTTTTGACAGTTGTTTGGCCTTCATAGGATCTGCATTATTAACATATCTAAAATGTTCCGGTGAGAAACTGGGAACCCCTTTGAATTCCAGTTTTTCTCCCTCAGTGAGCGTGTCACCAATCTTAAAATTACCCGTATCATGCAAACCAACAATATCTCCAGGAAATGATTCGTCCACAATCTCTTTTTTCTCGGCAAAAAAAGCATTCGGACTTGAAAATTTCATTTTTTTGTCCAGTTTAACATGCAAGTAATTCGTATTTCTCTTAAATACACCGGAAACAATTTTCACAAAGGCCAGCCTGTCTCTGTGTTTAGGGTCCATATTGGCATGAATCTTAAATACAAAACCGGTAAATTTATTTTCTTTCGAATCAACCAAACGACTGTCAGACATTTTTGGCTGTGGTGAGGGTGCTATATCTATAAAACAATCCAACAATTCTTTGACACCGAAATTATTCAATGCGGAGCCAAAGAAAACAGGCTGCAACTGACCTTCCAAATAGGCTTTTTTGTCAAAGTCAGGATAGACTTCACGAACCAATTCAACTTCCTCCCTCAGCGTCTCTGCTGCCGTTTCACCTATTATCTCGTCAAGTTCCGGATCATCGAGGTCAGTAAATTCGATTCCCTCTGAAACGGTTTGTTTTGTATCTCCGGAAAAGAGGTTTAATTTTTTACCCCAGATATTGTAAATGCCTTTAAAATCATAGCCCATTCCAATAGGGAAACTTAAAGGAACTACCTTTAAACCAAGTTTTTGTTCCACTTCGTCCAATAAGTCAAAAGCGTCCTTTCCTTCGCGATCGAGCTTGTTGATAAAAACAATCATGGGGATATTCCGCATCCTGCATACTTCCACCAGTTTTTCTGTTTGAGCTTCAACACCTTTGGCAACATCAATGACTACAATCACACTGTCCACAGCAGTAAGGGTTCTATACGTGTCTTCAGCAAAATCCTTATGACCAGGGGTGTCCAGGATGTTTATTTTTTTATCCTTATACACAAAGGCAAGAACAGAAGTCGCCACAGAAATTCCTCTCTGTCTTTCAATCTCCATGAAATCCGAGGTAGCACCTTTTTTGATTTTATTGCTTTTAACGGCTCCGGCTTCCTGAATGGCACCTCCGTATAACAGTAGTTTTTCTGTCAAGGTTGTTTTACCAGCATCCGGATGCGAGATAATACCAAAAGTTCTCCTTTTTTCTATTTCCTGAAGTAAATCCATGTATAAAAATTAGTGCGCAAATATAAGTCAACTCCT
>NZ_JBPCUJ010000111.1:0-41088 GCF_051011215.1 Lutimonas sp. | reverse complement strand
TTGAATTAATCCAACAATAAATCTTAAAAATTTGAGTTTTTTGTTTTGAAAAGAAAGATTTAAGAAATTTCTTTTTTATATTTGTGCTAAATTGTACCTAAAATTTTAACTAAACCATGAAGAAACTTTTACCTAAACTTTGTGCAGTATTACTTTTCTTCTTTTTTACCAACGCTAAAGCTCAAAGCAGTATTAGTAGTGAAGTCGGAGTGTTTTTCGGTCCGGCTATGTTTCAAACCGACATGGGCCTAAGTACGGAGTTCGGGGCTCAAACCCAAGCAACCTTGGCATTTGGTCTATCTTATTACTTAAAGTTTTTTGGAAGTCAATACAACTGGCGAAGCGGTTCTTCATATTTTAGTGAACATTTCAAGCTAAAAGCGGAGTTATCATACATGAACAATACCAACGTGGGTTTTGAGCCTGCTGGTACTTCTCAGAAATTAGACGATATGAAAGCCAGGATAAAACTGTATAATGCAGGTTTAAATCTGGAATATTATATCCTGGAATTGGAAGACTATGCGTCATTCTATCAAAGTTCAGGTGCCATTAATCCTTTTGTGACAATAGGTATTCACTACAGTTACTCACAACCAGATATTTTAGTGAATGATGTGTCCCTTAAAGGGTCTGAAGAGCCTTATACACAATTGATCGACAAATGGCAGGAGGACGCTGTGTTTCTGGACGCTGAAAATATTTTTTCAGCTTCAGCAGGTGCGGGTGTTCGCTTTGGTCTTGATAAAGTTGACTTCAGTTTAGAAGGCAGGTACCAATATTATTTCTCAGATGTAGTTGAAGGCTTAAACGCGGCTGATGACCCTGCGAATAAGAGCAACGACTCCATGGTATTTATCAATGCCGGTATCATTTACGTTTTTGGCAAATACTAGACCAATTCCAACGCATTTTCAAGATCCCTTAGCAAGTCTGCTTCTGCTTCAATTCCTACACTCAAGCGAATTAATGAATCTATAACGCCTGTTTTTTCACGCGCTTCTTTTGGAATAGATGCATGCGTCATACTAGAAGGGTGTCCGCTCAAGGACTCTACTCCGCCCAAAGATTCTGCAAGGGTAAATACCTTTAAGTTTTCAAGAATTTTTATCGCATCCTGGTACTTGTCTCCTTTTAAACTAAAAGATACCATTCCTCCGAAATCAAGCATTTGAGATTTTGCAATATGGTGATTTGGGTGATCTTCAAAACCAGGCCAATAGACCTTACCTACCTTTGGATGTGACCGCAAATAATGAGCAACTGCTGCCCCATTCTCGCAATGTCGTTGCATGCGAACATGAAGGGTTTTGATTCCTCTTAACACTAAAAAACTGTCCATTGGTCCACAGACTGCTCCACTGGCATTTTGAATAAAATATAGTTTGTCCGCAAGCTCCTTGTCTTTTACTACCAATGCTCCCATTACAACATCAGAATGTCCGCCCAAATATTTTGTGGCGGAATGCATCACAATATCAGCACCATAATCCAGCGGTTTCTGCAAATATGGTGTTGCAAAAGTATTATCCACAACAAGCATTGTGTTGTATTTCTCAGATAGTGCTTGTACCTTTTTTATATCTATGATGTTTAACATCGGGTTTGTCGGAGTTTCAACCCATATGATTTTGGTCTTCTCATTGATACATTCTTCAATATTATCGACATTCTCCATGCCTACAAAATGAAATTTAATTCCAAATTTTTTGAATACGGACGAAAACAACCGAAAGGTTCCTCCGTATAAATCATTGGTTGAAATCACCTCATCTCCAGGTGCTAACAATTTCATTACCGCATCAATTGCCGCTAATCCTGAACCGAATGCCAGACCGAAATTGCCATTTTCAATGCTCGCTAAAGAGTTTTCCAAGGCCGTTCTTGTAGGGTTTCCAGTTCTGGAATATTCAAACCCCTTATGCACTCCAGGTGAACTTTGCACATAGGTGGAGGTTTGGTATATAGGTGGCATTACAGCACCGGTACTGGGATCAGGTTTTTGACCTCCGTGAATTACTTTTGTGTTAAATTCCATTTAATCTGTTTTAAACGATTTTTTTGAGTGACAAAACAACGCCCAGATGGATTCCATCATGAAAGGCACTAAAACTTACCACATCTTCAATGTTTTTTAATTCTATTCCTGTGCTGGTCATATAGGGCGTAAATCCCGAAAAAACTCCTTCATAATAATCTTTGACGGTTTGTTCCATCGCAACTACTAAATGCTTCTTTATGTATTCAATATCTGCGGCGTCAACATCCTCTGTCGCCAAAGATCCTTTGCCATATTTACGAACCATTTCTTTGTCGATACGAAGCTCTAATCCTGACAATTTATAGAACAATAATTGCTGCGTCACCAATAAATGTGCAACATTCCAAAAAATTGAGTTTTTAAAATTCTCAGGTATCTCAACAAGCTCATCATAGCTCTTTGATTCTAAAATATTTAACAAGGCCTTTCTGGAAAAGACTGCAGTTTCAAATAATTTTTCCATATGTTTAAAAATTATCTAAAAATAAGTAACTTTAAGCTGAGACAATAGACTATCTGAAAAATAAATGAAAAAAATATATTTCTTAAAAACCTGTGATACTTGTAAAAGAATTATGAAGTCTATACCTCTTGAAGGTTTTGAGTTTCAAGAAATTAAATCTCAACCAATCACTGAGGTTCAAATAGACGAGATGAGAACCCTTTCCGGCTCCTATGAATCCCTCTTCAGCAGAAGGGCGAAAAAATATGCGGCTATGGGTTTAAAAAATGAAATCCTTCAAGAAATAGATTTCAAGCAACTCATCTTAAGCGATTATACATTTCTTAAACGACCCGTAATTATAAAGGAAAAAGATATTTTCATTGGCAGCGATAAAAAGAACCTTTCCTTATTAACAGCCTCTTTCTCAAATTAATCTTCTTTTGATTAATACAGTCCTTTAATGATCCAGACCATGGTATTCAAAAAAAAATATAAAATTGCAGTTGGGGTCATATTGACACTTGCGTTTTTAATTTTTCTTGCGAGCATCGTAGTTTCAAAAATAATTTCGAATAAAGTTACAGCCTTACTGGAAGAACAAAATATAGAAAACCTTTACCTTTCTATTGAAAGAACAAAATTTAGCTTTTTTGATCGATCATTGGTTTTTTCAGACATTCATTTGGGGCCGACAGAATCCGCAATGATACAATTAAAAAACAATGAACATTCGAGCCAGTCATTGCATAAACTATCCATTTCCAGGTTAAAATTAAGAGGTATACAGTTATCACCGTTGATATTTAAAAAGCAGCTTAAAATCAATAAACTCATCATAGATGACCCTTTATATCAGCAAATTTCTTCAGACAAAAAACCGAAGAAAGAAGTCGTAAATAAACACCGTGAGCTAGACTCGATTCATTTGAAGAAGCTGGAAGGTTTTCAATTAGATCTCATTAAGATCACCAATTTAAAAATTCAAAAAATAGATATTCACAGCGATAAAATCACCTTTCAAAACAAGCCTTTAGATTTTGAAGTTACCGGATTTAAACTTGATGAATTATCAGAAGATTACTTCAAACTATCACCGGTTTCTGAATTATTTGAAATGACCAGAATAAAGGTGGATTTTCCGAATATTAAGTATAGCTTCTCAATTGACAAGTTAAATTATCATTTTGGAGATGATCATTTACAAATATCAAATTTGAAATTCAAGCCTATGGTTAATAAGTTAACGCTGGCCAATTCTTATTTATATAACACAGATATTATTGATGTTGAAGGAGCGGATGTTAAAGTATACAACGTTGATCTGGAAAAAGCTTTTGAAAACAAAGGGTTTTATATGGATAGTGTGATTATCTCAAATTTATCAGCAGAAATCTACAAAGACAAACGGAAGCCTTTTGATCTCAATAAAAGACCTCAGTTTCCGCATCAATTACTAAAAGAAATGAAAACTCCTTTGCTAATTCAGAAGGTATCTCTGAGGGAAAGTAAGCTTGTTTACGAAGAAAAACTTGAACATGCCGAAATCTTAATGAAGGTTTCTTTGGAGGATTTGAAAATCAACCTATTTAACGTTACTTCTATTAAATCTAAGCGTGAGGTTCCTATGAAAGTTGACTTAAGTTCTAAGTTCATGGGAAAAGCCAATTTACATGTAGACATGATACTGCCTCTTAAAACCAATGAAGACACATTCTATTTTAGCGGATTTTTAGGACCCTCAAAAATGACCTATTATGATTCCGCAATTATTCCGGCCATTGGATTGAAAGTTCTTAATGGAGATATTCAAAGTCTCTCTTTTCATGCCACAGGCAACAGTTATAATTCTCATGGAAAAATGATTTTCAAGTATAATAATCTTGAAGGGGAAGTATTTAAACTCAAAAAAGCGGAAAAAAACAATTTTTTAAGCTGGTCTGTAAATAATCTGGTTCATAAATCAAATCCGGGAAAAAACGGGGAGCTTAGAGAAGCCACTATGAAGTTCGATCGTGTTCTTTATAAAGGATTCGGAAATCTCTTTTGGAAAACTGTTCAGAGCGGGATTGTAAATACCATTGCTCCCTTTGGGATGACCACGGAAAAAGAAGCAAACAAGAGAAAAAGACAACTTAAAAGAGAAGAGCGCCGAAAAAGAAAAAACAAATAATTATAGAAATTTCCTTTCTATTAAAATGATCAATCTTTCTTCAAGATCCTCTTTTCCCTTCCAATTATAATTTGGTTTTACCTGATATTCAAAGTATTTGATAGCTTCTTCTTTAGAGTTGCATTCATTTAACTTTGTCAACACTTTATTAAAATCAGATTGGCTGAAATTAAATAGTTTATTTACAAAAGCAATCCGGTCATTCAGCCCAACCTGAATGCTGCTTCCCACCAATCTATCATTTAGGGAAAGCTGTCTTGGTACCTCCTTTTTGGTTTGGAACAAATTCTCAGTTTCATCCAGTGATATGGTATCTTTAAACTCTTCCTTTTGACTCATATCTTCTTTGATTTCATCAAAAGTAGGAACAAACAAATCATTTAAGCTCATAGGAACATCCTCTTCAGTCTCTAATGACTCCACAATTTCTTCTGCTTCCTCCTCTATCGCCACTGCAATAAGAGTCTCCTGAACAGTTTCTTTAATCTCAACTACTTCTACCTCCTCCTGCACTTCTAAAATCTCTTGAACCGTATTCTCCTGTTCTGGAATTGCCTCCTGCCTCTCATTTTTATTCAAATGATCTAAAATCAGTAGTTTCTCGTATAAATTTCTCGCCTGCTCAAGTCTTGTCTCTAATTCAGGTCCTTGTGGCTCTTGCAATATTGATTCGGCGAGTGTCCTTAGTTCTTCCATCAAATTGTTATGCATCACTGGTATTTAGATAGGTATTATTCACTATTTGAGTAAGATACAAAATTAACATTTTCAAAAGAAAATACTACTAAAGAATTTCATTACTTTTGTTCTAACTTACAGGTTAATTATTGAATATTGTCAACACCAAGATGTCATAAATGTTTTTAGAAAATACAGTTAATCATACAGAGAAATTTGGGTGGATCGAAGTGATCTGCGGATCTATGTTTTCAGGAAAAACTGAAGAACTGATTCGAAGGTTAAAACGCGCTCAATTTGCAAAGCAAAGTGTCGAGATATTTAAGCCTGTTGTTGATACACGATACTCTGAGGAATTAGTTGTCTCACATGATGAGAATGAAATTAGGTGTACACCAGTTCCCTCTTCGGCAAATATTCGCCTTTTGGCCAATGAAATTGACGTCGTTGGAATCGACGAAGCTCAGTTTTTTGATGATGAAATTGTCAATGTCTGTAATGACTTGGCAAATCGAGGCATCCGCGTTATTGTGGCTGGACTGGACATGGATTTTCAAGGAAATCCTTTTGGTCCTATGCCGGCACTTATGGCCACAGCAGAATATGTAACCAAGGTTCATGCTGTTTGTACTAAAACCGGAAATTTGGCTCATTATAGCCATAGGACCATTCCTGATGAACGACTTGTTGTCCTTGGTGAAGTGCATGAATACGAACCCTTGAGCAGAGCAGCCTTTTATAAGGAAAGACAAAAGGAGCAACAAGAGAAAGAAGAATTAACGAACGGATCCAATGAACAATAATCCAACAGTTTTAGAGATTGATTTATCTTCCCTGCTTTATAATTTCAATTATTTTCGTTCAAAAATAAAACCTTCTACCAAGGTGCTGGCCGTCGTTAAAGCCGGTGGTTACGGCTCTGATGGTGTAATTGTCGCAAAATTTCTTGAAGGTCAAGGGGTCGATTATTTCGCCGTAGCCTATGCGGATGAAGGAATTTCTTTGCGTGAGGCTGGAATTAAAACACCCATCTTAGTGCTTCACCCACAAATAAACAACTTAAGTCTCTTAGTGGACTACCAGCTTGAACCCAATTTATACAGTAAAAAAATATTTACACGATTTCTGGAAATTGCTCATACCTTAGATCTCAAAGAATACCCAGTTCATATAAAATTCAACACCGGCTTAAACCGACTTGGATTTAAAAAGTCGGATCTTGATTTTATTATAAAAAGCCTGAAAAGCGAAAAGTCCGTCTACCTGCAATCCATTTTTTCTCACCTTGTTGCCTCGGAAGACAGAGATGAAAGGGCATTTACAATGAATCAAATTAACAGTTTTAAATCTTTGACTACTGCCGTTGAATCACAATTGGGTTATGCTCCTGTTCTTCATATGAGCAATACCTCTGGTATACTAAATTACCCGGAAGCTCATTTTGATATGATACGTCTTGGTTTAGGGCTATTTGGATTTAGCAATGACCCAGGTCTTAATTCAAAATTAAAGAATGTTCTGTGCTTAAAAACGGTTATTTCACAAATTCACACCATTGGGCCAAATGAGAATGTTGGTTACAATATGGGGTTTGTTTCTGAAAAAGAAATGACAACAGCAACGCTTCCAATAGGTCATGCTGATGGTTTTTTTAGATCTTTCGGGCAAGGGAAAGTTTTGGTGACAGTCAATGGTCATAAGGTGCCCATCATTGGCAATGTGTGCATGGACATGGTAATGATAGACATTAGCGGAGTGGATTGTAAGGAGGGCGACAACGTTATCATTTTTAATACCCAGAATGAGATTCTGAATTTGGCAAAAGTGGCAGAAACAATTAGTTATGAAATCCTGACTTCGTTTAACAGCAGGATAAAGCGCATTTCTGTTTAGTATTTTTAGTATCTTCGCTTCAACACAAATCTTAATAAAAACAACATGCTCAAAGAATTTAAAGAATTTGCCCTGAAGGGTAGTTTACTGGACATTGCCGTAGGTTTTGTAATGGGTGCCGCCTTTAAAAGTGTGGTCACCTCATTTACTGCAGGAATCGTTTCACCGTTAATCGGTCTATTGTTGAAATCTGACCTTAAAGACCTTAAATGGATCGTTCGAGAAGGCGTGGCAAACGCTGAAGGAGTAGTTGAAGGAACTGTAGCTGTTCTTTATGGAGCCTTTATTACAAATGTGATCGACTTTATTATTGTTGCTTTTGTAATGTTCTTAATTGTGAAAGCAGTTAATAAACTCAAAAAAGAGGAAGAGGAAGCTCCAGCGCCTCCTGCCGGGCCAAGTCAAGAAGATCTTCTTACGGAAATCAGAGATCTGTTGGCTAAGAAATAAGGTATTATTTCTTCGAATTAAAAACTTCTGCAATTGATGGTGAATTCAGAGCTTTTTCAACAAGCTTCAATTCATCCTCAATTGCTACTTTACCTGTTTGCACAATTTTGAAATAAACACCACTTTTACTGGTATTCCAAAACTGTTTGATCACTTTTGCATCCTGAAAACGAATCCCTAATTTTACACATGGTTGGCGGGGTTTTGTCGCCTCAAGAATGGTCTCTCCAAGGAGGTAAATGTCTCCAACGTGTACGGTGGTTTCATCAAGGCTTGATAGCGTCAGGTTTTCACCAAAAAAGCCATAATTCAATTCCAAGGCAGGATATAAATCTTTCCAATACTGATAATGGTTCTCTCCATAAGCATATACAGCCTGCTCAATACCTCCATGATGTTTTCGATCGATCACCGCATCACCTTCTACATCTTCTTTATCCAAAAAAACAGGGCCCGAAACACTCTTTTTAAAAATACCCGTTGTATAAGCCTTTCCTTTCCAGAATACTTCCTGCTTACTTCCAATGTTTAGAGAGACTACTTTCATATTTAAACTATCTTTTTAAGCTGATCTGCAATTTTTCTATCATTGGCAAGCCTTGGTATTTTATTCTGTCCTCCCAGTTTCCCCACTGATTTCATATAATGATCAAAGCCGTTCTTTTCAACAATACTTATTTTAAGCTGCTGCAAAATATTTCCTTGAATCAAATCAAAATAGTAGCTGTTCTGTCGTTGCATTTCAAGGTCGATCTTTTTTGAAAAATCAGCCAGATCTTCTGGCTCATTTTCAAATTCTATAAACCATTCGTGATAGGGCAGTTCCCCTTCAACCGGATTCACTTGAGGAGCCACGGTAAACTCTTTTATTTGAATTGTAGTACCCTGGCTGGCGAGCTGAATAGATTCTTCCACCTCTTTACCGATGACATGCTCTCCAAACGCGGATATAAAATGCTTAATCCTCCCCGTCACTACAATACGATATGGTTTTATCGAAGTAAAGGCTATTGTATCTCCAATGTTATAGCTCCACAAACCAGCATTTGTTGAGATGATCAGTACATAATTAACGCCTACTTTCACATCCTTTATGCTAATCCGTTCAGGTGAATCATCAAAAAATTTATCCGCAGGAATAAATTCGTAAAAAATACCGCTATTCAACAACAATAACATGCCTTTGTCTGATTCACTGGTTTTACGTTGTTTGTCCTGATAGGCAAAAAAACCTTCAGATGCCGGAAACAATTCGATTGAATCCACTTTCTTCCCTATCAGCGTTTCCATATTCTGTCGATAGGGTTCGTAATTCACGCCTCCATACACAAACAGGTTAAAGTTTGGGAAAATCTCAGACACTTTTTTCCCCTCTTTATCAATCAGCTTTTCAAAATACATTTGTACCCAGGAAGGAATCCCACTGATAAGCCTCATATCTTCTACAACTGTCTCTTCCACAATTGCATTCACCTTTGTTTCCCAATCATCGATGCAGTTTGCCTCCCATGAAGGCAACCTGTTTTTTTGTAAATATTTCGGAACATAATGAGCCACGATACCAGACAGTCTACCTGTCTTAATTTTATCCGTCGCATCGATCACTGGTGAGCCCTGTAGAAAAATCATTTTACCATCGACAAAATCAGCCTTCCCGGTTTCAGCGATATACAATAACAAGGCCTCCTTTGCAGCCGCAATTTGATACGGCATGGATTCTTTAGAAATTGGAATATACTTCGCTCCGGACGTAGTTCCCGACGTTTTGGCAAAATACAAAGGCTTTCCCTTCCAAAGGACATCAGAATCTCCATTTTTTACTGCCTCTACATACGGTTTTAGACCCTCATAATCTCTTATTGGGACTTGTGCCTTATAATCCTCGTAACTACCAATTGAAGGAAAATTATGATCGCGACCAAACCTTGTTTTGCTGGCTTCAGCAATCAATTCTTTAAAAACTTTGTCTTGTGTATTTATGGGGTCATTCGCCCAGGCATATACCTGTTTTGAAACTATATTGGCATAAATTTTTGCAAAAAATGACTTTATCACGTATTTAGAATCTTAATAATTAGTAAGCTGCCTTGATTGCTTTAATCAAAATTAATATAGTTGGTCGGGTTCACCGGATATCCATCATTCCACAATTCAAAATGAAGATGTGCTCCAGTAGAAAAGGTACCCGTTGAGCCAGCACTGGCTATCACTTCTCCTGAAGTTACCAATTCTCCCTGTTCTTTAAAAATCGAGGCGTTGTGTTTATAAATGGAGGTGAAGCCCTGTCCATGTTCAATAACAATCACATAACCTGTATCCGCAGTAAATCCTTTAAAAATTACGGTACCATCCGCAACTGCTTTTACAGGGGTATCCTCGTCCACAGCAATATCTACAGCAAAGTGCTTCTCCTGATCATCATATTGCTGGGTAATCTGTCCTTTAATTGGACTGGAAAAAACAATGTCAGTGCTTTTTTTGGCTTGCTGAAAAACACTAAACCGATCCATCTGCTCAACTTCTTCACGAAAAGCCGAATCTACCTGAGAGGGTGCAAAATCAATTTCATCAATTTGAAATTGACGCAACACAGAATCTTTGTTGAAGGTTACCCGTTTAATTTCACCTTTTAAAACTTGCTGAATATTCTCTATATAGAGATCATTTACGGTTAAGGCCTGATTCAAGGAATCAACTTTATAAACCAGATCTGTAGTTTCTTTTTGCAACTCGGTTGAAGAGTATCCCTGAATATATTCTTTTAAAGGAGTTAGAGTGATAAATAAAATTGTAAGACTAATTAGTAAAACGGAAAATACACCTCCAAAAATAAAGGCATTTAAACGATTAAGTTTAAAAGAAAAACGCTCTTCAAAAGTATCTTCATTTAAAACAACGAAGCGGTATTTAAATGTCAGTTTTTCTTTTATTTTCTCTTTTCTACTTTTCTCCATGATCAGACTTTCAACACAAATATACAATGTTTTTAAGTTCTCAAACGGACTCAAAAATTGTTTTCTGCCTCCTGAATACTACTTGTAAAAATTCATTTCATCCAAATAGATCCAGGCAGTATGAGGTAAAAGAGGCTTCACTTCCTTATGCTCTTTTATTGCTTTTCGGATAAACGTTGAGGAAATTTCAACAATTGGAGCTTGAACAAAATGAACCTTGGCATGAGATAGCAATTCAGGTGCTTCTTTTTTCTCAGATACTCGCGGATACACATAAATTTCATAATGCTCCAATATTGTTTCATAGTTTTTCCACTTCTTGAAGGAATAGAGATTGTCCTGTCCCATAATGAGGTTAAAATCGTAATCAGGGTGCTTTTCCTTCAAGTGAACCAGGGTATTGATCGTATAATTTGGTTGAGGCAAGCCAAATTCAATATTGCTGGGTTTTAATTTTGGATAATCCTCCGTTGCTCTGAGCACCAATTGAAATCGATGATGATCATCTAAAAGGCTTTTTTTCTTTTTAAACGGATTGTGAGGAGTCACAACAAACCAAACCTCGTCTAAGTCTGAATATTCTGCCATGTGATTGGCAATAATTAAATGACCTACATGAATCGGGTTAAAACTCCCAAAAAAAAGTCCAATTTTCATACTATCCTTATATCGAGCTACGAAACAAATTGAGTGATCATTTCAGCTGCTTCCTTCTGTGCCTTTTCCAGGTCATCATTCACGAGAATTACATCAAACTTATCAGCAAAAGAAAGCTCTCTATCGGCTTTTGCCAATCGTTCCTTAATCTTCTCTTCAGAATCTGTTTTTCTGGATCTCAATCGTTCCTCCATGATTTCTTTGGAAGGTGTTTTCACAAACACAGCAAGGGTTTTCTCCGGAAACTTTTCTTTTATTCTTAACCCACCTACCACATCAATATCAAAAATAGCGTGTTTCCCTTCCGACCAAATTCGTTCTACTTCGGATTTAAGTGTCCCATAAAAATTCCCTTTATAAACTTCCTCCCATTCAACAAATTCATGCTCCTCAATATGCTTTTTGAATTTTTCAGGACTGATAAAGTAATAATCCTTCCCATCAATTTCCTTCCCTCTTTTTTCTCTGGATGTAGCAGAAATAGAAAAGTCCAGATGGAGGTCTTGTTGTTGTAAAAGATGATGTACGATTGTTGTTTTACCCGAACCGGAAGGGGCCGAAAAAACAATTAACTTTCCTTTTTCAATGTCCATTGCTACAACACATTTAATAATTGTTCCTTTATTTTTTCTAACTCATCTTTCATTTCAACAACCACTTTTTGCATGGGAGCAAAATTAGCCTTTGATCCAATGGTGTTGATTTCTCTTCCAATTTCCTGTGAGATAAACCCTAATTTTTTACCGTTGGAAATATTCCCGTTCAATTCTTGAATAAAATAACTGAGATGATTTGTGAGCCTTACTTTCTCTTCTGTAATATCGAGTTTTTCCAAATAGTAAATCAATTCCTGTTCAAAACGATTTTCATCGATATTCTGTTCTAATTCATTGATCGATTTTTTTAATCGCTCCCTTACCTGATCCAGTCTTTCCGTATCTAAACTTATGACTTCTTCCAATTTTTGTTGTAAAATGGTAATTCGTTTCTTAAAGTCCTTTTCCAGCTCTTGCCCTTCGGAAAGCCTGTACTCTTTTAAATGATCAATAGCCTCCTGAATTCCTTCCTGAATGACCGTCCATTCTGTAGGATCTAATTCCTCTCTTTCTGTTTTTAAAACGTCCGGAAGTCGCATCGCAATGGATAAAATATCCGCCTCCTTATGAATTTGCTCTAATTGGGAAATATAATTTGAAACTACTTCTTTATTTATTTTTGCACTGGTTTCAAGGCCCGTGGATTCTATATAAAATGACATATCAACCTTTCCGCGAACTAAATTACTTGCAATAAGCTTTCGAACTTCAATTTCTTTTTCTTTGTATACACCAGGAAAACGAGTATTAATGTCAAGATTCTTGCTGTTCAATGATTTGACTTCAAGGCTAATTTTCTTTGTATCAAGTTGAACTATTGATTTCCCGTATCCGGTCATGGATTGTATCATCTTATTTCTTTAAAATTTCAGCAAAGTTACTAATAAAAATATCTTTATCTTCTTCAAACATCCATTAAAATCAGCTCATTTAAGCCTCCTTTGGTTTGAGAGTAACAAGGTATACACCGATAAAAATGAGCACAGTAGCCACAATTTTTAATAAATTCAAAGAGTCGCTGCCAACAAGTAAAGCATAGCTGCTGGCAATAACGGGTTGTAAGTAAATAAAAATACTCAGGGTGGTTGGTTTTAACTCCTTAATGGCATACAGGTTGAATAAATAAGTCAAAAAGGAAGTAAACACGATAATAAACCCAACACGTAAAAATATCGGCACCGGCATTGTATGCCATTCTACCAATTGAAGCTCGGAAATGCCGAAGGGAATGACCATAAACAATCCAAAAAGATACAGCCATTTTGCCAGTGTTATGGCATGGTATCTCTTGGTTAAATTTTTCACAAGAATCAAATAAAGCGCATAGGCACTGGCATTGACAAATACCAATAAATTACCCAATGACGCATTACTGGCCATTCCAATTTCTTTTCCAAAAATGATAAGAATAACGGCCCCAAGCAAACCAATAAAAATGCCGAGTAATTTTTTCTTTGTTGCCTTTTCATTCAGCAAAATTGATGAAAAAATCAACACGATAATTGGCGTACAGACCATAATGACCGATGCATTAATCGGCGTGGTCATGCTGAGTCCTTTGAAGAATGAAAGTTGATTCAGTGCCATTCCAAATAAGGCGGCAAGAGCAAATCTGGGATAATCTTTTAGCTCAATTTTTTCTTTTTTAACAAATAATCCTACTGCCCAAAACAACAAAGTGGCCCCGACTACTCTTAATAAAATGAATCCGAAGGGTTGAATATATAACGGCATTACTTCTTTTGCCACCGTAAAGCTCACCCCATAGATCAAGGCGGCTGAGAAGGCAAGTAAAAAAGCTATTTTCCTGGAAGTCATGCTATTAAAAGTTTTGAAAATATATAGGGATCTCTTAAAAAACGAACCACGGAGGGTCGCTCCGTGGTTATGGTGTTCAAAAAGAAAAAATGAAATTATTTTCCTTCTTCGTATCTTCTGTTAACTTCGTCCCAGTTGATCACATTAAAAAAGGCATTGATATAATCTGGTCTTCTGTTCTGGTAATTTAAATAATAAGCATGTTCCCAAACATCCAACCCTAAAATTGGTGTTCCTGAACATCCCATGTCCGGCATCAACGGATTGTCTTGGTTGGCTGTTGAACAAACTTCAACCTTACCTCCTTTATGAACACATAACCATGCCCAACCTGATCCAAATCTAGTGGCAGCCGCCTTGGCAAATGCTTCTTTAAAACTATCGAATGAACCAAATGCTTCATTGATGGCTTGTGCAACGGCTCCCGTTGCAGCACCACCTCCATTTGGAGACATTACAGTCCAGAATAAGTCATGATTATAAAAACCTCCTCCGTTATTTCTAACTGCGCCGTTGGCCAGATCAAGATTTCCAAGAATGTCTAAAATAGACTTTCCTTCTAAACCTGTTCCTTCAATAGCATTGTTTAAATTGTTCGTATATCCGTTATGATGTTTTGAATGGTGAATCTCCATCGTTCTTGCGTCAATATGAGGCTCCAAAGCGTCATAGGCGTATGGTAATTTTGGCAATTGGAATGACATAATATGTTTTTTTAGATTAATTTAATTTTTACCAAAGATACGCAATACTCGAGGCAGATGTCAAGTGAATCAAATAGAAAATTTTTATTTACTCATAACCTGATACTATTTAATGTCCGGTTCTGATCTTGTGCAGGGATTCTGCAACTGCACTATGAGAAACAGAGGTATTTTTAAATTCTTCAATGATTAATTCTTTTTCATGTACATTCGCTTCCAGCTGATTCAAAATATTCATCAGGTGCATTTTCATATGACCTTCCTGAATTCCTGTAGTTGTCAATGCTCTCAAGGCAGCAAAATTCTGAGCCAATCCCGCAACGGCAACAATTTTCATCAATTCCCTCGCATCAGGGAATTGTAGTATCTCCATGGATAATTTAGCCAAGGGATGTAATTTGGTTAAGCCACCTACGGTTCCGAGAGATAAAGGAATCTCAATCCAAAATTTAAAAACCCCCTTCTCTACTGTTGCCTGAGTAAGACTCGTGTACCGGCCATCTTTAGCTGCATAGGCATGAGCCCCTGCCGCTACAGCGCGAAAGTCGTTTCCTGTTGCCAGGACGACCGCATCTATGCCATTCATAATTCCTTTATTATGAGTTACAGCACGGTATGGCTCAACGTTAGCTATTTCAACCGCCTGCACAAATTTTTTAGCATATACTTCTGCGTTTTCAGGAAAAAAATCTTCCGTTTTACAGGACACTTCGGCTCTTACCAAACACTCGGGAACATAGTTAGAGAGGATACTCATAATAATTGAAATTCCTTCTTTTTCAAATTCCCCGGCGATAGTCTCTAAACAGGAATTAATAAAATTGGCTCCCATACTATCTCCTGTTTCAAATGTCACATGAAGCTGGTAATACTGGTCAAGGTCATTGGTTCTATCTCGTAACTCTATTCCGACAATTCCTCCGCCTCTTTTCCTCATATTGACAGTAATCCCATCTGTAGCCTTAATCAACTCCTGCTTGACGGAAAGAAAGTATGCCTCCAATGCCTCATATGCTCCGTCAAATAAAAAGTGTACCTGTCCTATTTTAGTTGTTGAAATCACTTCTGCCTGAAAACCACCTCTTGTACTCCAAAATTTTGCAGTTAGTGCGGCCGCAGCCACCACAGAACTTTCCTCAATTGCCATGGGAATGGCATATGATTTTCCGTTGATCAAAAAGTTAGGAGCAATAGCATACGGTACATAGAAGTTACTAATCGTATTTTCAATAAATTCATCATGAAGTAACTGTAATTGCTCGTCATGATTCACATATTGATCTAAGATCTGTTTTCCTTTTTTAACATCCTGGAAATAATTCTCCGCGAGCCATGAAATTTTTTCCAACTTGCTCATTTTAGAAAACCCAGAGATCATTTTTGACATATTCAATTTTTTAGCTTCACAAAGATAATCAATAGCAAAATAAAATACGGATAGATAATCTTCAATAAAATTCCTAAGAAAATGCATGAATTTCAAGTCAAAAATAGAATCGTTAAACAGTTTATCGGTACATGCCCTCTTCCTTACAAAAATCGCAGACAAACGTTGAAAAATAAAGGCCTCAATAGGTAAATATTATCGTTAAAAAAGAATTGATTTCATATATTTTCCGTAAACTTGGTTTTTTAAATTTCAATACCCTTTTATGAGAATCCTTTTACTGCTATTATTTGTATTAGTTCAACCACTTTTTTCACAACAGAAAGAAATCACTTTAGAAGATATCTGGGCCAATAACACCTTTGCCACGGAATCTCTTGAAGCATTTCAATCCATGAAAAATGGAGACTATTACACCATTTTAAACCATAATTCTTATGGTACATTTATGGATAAGTACGATTATAAAACCCTCGAAAAAATTGAAACTGTTGTTGTAGGAAAAGATCTGGACGGTATCACTTTTTTTGATGATTACGCCTTTAGCGAAGATGAAAAAAAACTCATCATTGGAGTAGATCTGGAACCCATTTATCGGCGTTCAAAAATTGGGAAATACTACGTCTATGTGATCGCTGAAAAAAGCCTTGAATTGATCGTTGACAAAAATATACAGTCTCCTACTTTTTCACCAGATGGCAAAAAAGTGGCCTATGTCTTTGAAAACAACCTTTATATAAAAGACCTTGCTTCCAAAGAGATAAAGCAAGTTACCGCGGATGGTGAAAAAAACAAAATAATAAACGGGATAACCGATTGGGTCTATGAAGAAGAGTTCAGTTTTGTGAGGGCATTTCAATGGAATGCTACCTCTAACAAAATTGCCTTTATACGATTTGACGAAACAGCGGTTCCAGAATTTTCCATGGACACTTATGGTACTGGACTATATCCCGGCGATCAAACATTTAAATATCCAAAAGCAGGAGAAACAAATTCTACGGTAGCACTTTATATTTTTGATCTTGACAAAGACAAAAAATTTGAAGCGAATATCAAATCCTACGAACAATATTATATTCCACGAATTCAGTGGACCAAAGAAGCCGACGTATTGGCCGTAACCACCATTAACAGACATCAGAACAATTTGAATCTGGTGTCGTTCAACGCTGCTTCAAATACGGCCTCCTTACTTCTAAACGAAAAGGATGCAGCCTATGTTGATATCAATGATGATTTGACTTTTCTGCATGATAATAGCTTTATCTGGAGTAGTGAAAAAGATGGCTTTAATCATTTATATTCCTATGACAAGAAAGGCAAGCTTCAAAATCAAATCACCCAGGGGCCTTGGGAAGTCACCAAATACTATGGCTTTGATAAAAAGTCAAAGAAAATATTCTATCAATCTACCGAAGAGGGGTCAATTAACAGAAGTGTTTATTCTATTGATATTTCTGGAAAGAAAAAGAAAAAACTCAGCAAGTTTGTCGGTATAAACTCCGCAAAATTCAGCAATAGTTTAAACTACTTTGTAAACACTTATTCTAGTGCTACAACTCCTACTGTCTATACCTTGGTTGATGCCAAAACAGGAAAGGAATTAAAAGAAATTAAAAACAACCTGAACCTGGCGGAAAAATTGACTGCCTATGACCTGCCTTCAAAAGAATTCGGCACCATAAAAACTGTCAATGGTGAATTCAATATGTGGATGATCAAACCGAAAGATTTTGACCCAAACAAGGAGTATCCTTTATTGATGTTTCAATACTCAGGACCTGGATCACAGCAAGTAGCGAACAGATGGCACAATGCCTGGAGACATGATTATTGGCATATGATGCTCAGTCAGAAAGGGTATATCATTGTTTGTGTGGATGGCAGAGGAACTGGTTTTAAAGGAAGAGACTTTAAAAAAGTCACCTATAAAGAACTCGGTAAATATGAGATTGAAGATCAAATCGAATCTGCAAAAGAATTAGGAAAAAGAAGCTATATAGATAAAAATAGAATTGGTATCTGGGGCTGGAGTTATGGTGGCTTTATGAGTTCGCTTGCCATCACCAAAGGAGCAGATGTGTTTAAAATGGCTATTGCTGTTGCACCTGTAACGTCTTGGAGATATTATGACTCTGTGTACACTGAAAGATACATGCAGACTCCACAGGAAAATGCTGCTGGTTATGATGAAAATTCACCGGTCAATTTTGCCGATCAGTTAAAAGGCGATTATTTACTTATTCATGGAACCGGAGATGACAATGTCCATGTGCAAAATTCGATGCAAATGATCAATGCCTTGGTAGAAGCCAATAAGCAATTTGATTATTTTACATATCCTGATAGAGCACACGGCATTTACAGAGGTAGAAATACCCGCTTACACCTTTTCAAAAAAATGACTACATTTATCGATCGTTCGCTTGGAGAGCCACAACCAACAGAACAAAACATCATCGACTAATTCATTCAAAATCAATATGACATCTACTACAAAAGACGCTACGGAACAGGAAATGTTCGGACATCCTAAAGGTCTATTTTATTTATTTTTTGCAGAACTCTGGGAGCGATTTAGTTTCTATGGAATGAGGGCCCTTTTGACGCTCTACATGGTGCAGGAAATTTTCAAAGCCTTGGTAGAAAGAGATGCGGCCACTGCTGTAGTTTACGCTTCTTATGGCTCTTTGGTATATGCTTCGACCGTTATTGGCGGAAGAATTTCAGATAAAATTTTAGGAATGCGAAGCTCCATTTTTTTAGGTGGAGTCTTAATGGCCATCGGACATTTTGTGCTTGCCATCGAAAACAATGTGGCCTTCTTTCTGGCACTGGCATTTATTGTGGTCGGCAATGGGTTTTTCAAACCAAATATCTCGACGTTTGTTGGTTCCTTATATCCTGAAGGAGATACAAGAAAAGATTCCGGTTTTACCATTTTCTATATGGGAATTAATATTGGTGGTTTCGTTGCCCCGCTGCTTTGTGGATGGTTAGCAACCCAATATGGATGGCATTATGGATTTGGACTTGCAGGTATCGGTATGATGACAGGCCTTATTTTCTTTTGGAGTGGCATCAAGAAAAATGTTTTTGGAGACAGAGGCATGCCGCCAAGCAAAGAAATTTACGAGAAAAAAATCATAGGTATCCCCCAAAAAATATTGGTACCGACAATCGCAGTATTAACAGTGCCACTGATTGCTTATATTCTGTCAGCTTACAAGGCTATTGCCGGGGGAGAATCATTTCTAGGAGATCAAACATATGTCAGTTTAATTTTTAAACTAATCGGTGTGGCTATCGTCATATATATGGCGATGATCATGTTGAAATCCACACCGGATGAGCGTAAAAAATTATTCATGGCTATCCTGATTACCTTCTTTATGACGCTATTCTGGGGCTTCCATGAATTGTCAGGAAGTGTTATCACTTTATTTGCAGCAAGAAACGTAAACTTAACATTCTTAAATGCAAGTCAGACGAATGCACTAAACTCAATGTTCATTATCATCCTTGCGATTCCGATTTCCTTGTTATGGGCATACCTAAGCAAAAGGAATTTAAATCCTCGAACGCCTTATAAATTTGGCTTGGGGCTGGTACTTGCCGGCCTAAGTTTTTATATTCTGGCCTTGAGTGGAGGTAGTGCAGATGAAAACGGAATGGTCCCAATGATTTATTTATTGGCTATGTATTTTATTATCTCCGTCGGGGAATTGTTTATGTCTCCGGTGGGTCTGTCAAAGATCACTGATTTGTCTCCCAAGAGAATTGTTGCCTTTATGATGGGTGTTTGGTTTCTTTCATCCGCCTATGCATTTCAGATCGTTGGATTTATTTCAAAACAACTGGCCATCGAAAGTACAGATGCCAATATTGGTGGTTTAGACACGCTTGCTGTTTATATTGATGGCTTTAGTTTGATAGCCAAGTATTCATTGGGCGCAGGAATCATCGTTCTTATTTTTGGTCCTTTGATGAAAAAACTAATGGGAAATATTCACTAATAAAATTACAAAGTCGGGCGTATTGTTCGGCTTTTCTTATAAATACACCTTACTATGAACACCGATATAGAAAAATTATTTAAGCACACTGTTTTAGGTCACCCTGCAGGATTATTTATCCTTTTTTTTACAGAAATGTGGGAACGTTTTTCATTCTATGGAATGAGGATCCTTTTGGTTTTATTTTTAACCGCGCCTATTATCAGTGACAATCCCGGATGGGAATGGCCTCGTGAAAATGCCCTGGCATTGATCGGGACCTATGCTTCTTTGCTATATCTGACTCCTATTGTTGGCGGCTTTATTGCCGATAAATATGTTGGTTATAAATGGGCCGTGGTTATCGGTTGTTTTATCATGACACTGGGTCATGCTTCCATGGCCATAGAAACTCCATGGTCTTTGTATCTGGGACTTGGTTTACTGGTCATTGGAACCGGATTTTTTAAACCAAATATCACGTCTATTATTTCCTCCATGTATAAAGGGAAAGAATCGAAAAAAGACGGAGCCTACACCATTTTCTATATGGGTGTTAACTCTGGAGCTTTTTTTGGTATGATGTTGTGTGGCTATCTGGCTGAAAATTTTGGCTGGTCCTGGGGCTTTGGTCTGGCTGGTATTTTTATGTTTTTAGGAATGTTGCAATTCTGGTTGGCGAAAGATCTTTTTGGTTCTATCGGAGAATCTCCTGCAAAAGTAAAAGAATTGGAAGCTGCATCAGAACAGGGTGTGCAGGAAACAAAAAGTGATGAAAAATTAAATCCTTTTACCAAATTTGACATGGTGTTGATCGTATTGTCATCCGTTGGAGGTCTTTTATACTTGTTTAATCATCCTTTAGAGCTTATTGAAGGCATCAATCTGTTACCATTTGAATTAGGTGGCCTTAGCGGCTCAAACGTAATCGTTTTAACTGCCCTGGTGCTCTTTCTTGTTTTATTGGTAACAAGGGTATCAAGATACTTACCGATTGTGAGAGATCGAATTATCGCTGTTGCTATTTTCGGATTGTTTACGGTTTTCTTTTTTGCAGCCTTTGAACAATCCCTTGGCTCCATGACCTTGTTTGCCAGAGACTATACCAATAGAGACCTGGTTGGTTCTTCTGCCCTTATTTTTAAAATAATTGACGGGCTTTTGACCACCATCCCTTTGATTATAATTACCTGGGTTTTATACTTACTGTTTAAGAAAACCTATATGAAAATACCTGTCTCTAATATGGTTCTTGCACTTGCTTTTGTAGGTGTTTGGGGACTGGTTATTTACAGATTGGTCGATAAATTTTCTCAGGAAGGAAATCAGATCGAAGCAAGTTGGTTTGGAATTTTGAATTCATTCTTTATTATCAGTTTGGCTCCTTTGTTTTCACGTTGGTGGGAAAGTAAATACAATCCAAGTGCAGCCGTTAAATACGGTATTGGTCTAATTTTGCTCGGTCTGGGTTTTGCTATTCTTGCTTTTGGGACCTCAGATATTCCGCAAGGTGCAAAAACAGCTTCTGTAAGCATGATTTTCTTGATTCTGGCCTACCTTTTTCATACAATGGGTGAATTATGTCTTTCGCCGGTAGGATTGTCTTATTTAAGCAAATTGGTGCCGCCTAGAATGATTGGATTTATGTTTGGGATCTGGTATTTAGCCATTGCCATAGGTCAAAAAGCAGCAGGAACCATGGGGGGAATGATCGATAAAATTTCTGAAGAATACTCTTTGAGTTCATTTTTCCTGATCTTTACAATAATTCCTATTGCCATGGGATTTGTGTCAATCATGCTGAACCCGGTTCTAAAAAAATTAATGCACGGTGTAAAATAATTTTTGGCAGAATCTGTTTCATTAACATGTCCTTTAACAAATTTTTAGGTCAGATTATGTAATTTTGCAGGAATGAACCCTACTAAGGCCATGAATAATATGAATACGATGAAGAAGACCTTTTTTATTTTAGCGCTTTTTTTGGTAAGCCTTTCAACGCATGCCCAAAAGAAAAAAATAAACTGGATGAGTCTTGAGGAAGCCGTTGCTGCCCAGGCCGTTCAGCCTCGAAAAATTATGATGGATGTGTATACATCCTGGTGTGGACCTTGTAAAATGCTCGACAAAAACACCTTCCAAAATCCGGATGTTGTCGAATATATCAATGCTAATTATTATGCGGTAAAATTTAATGCCGAAGGAAATAAGGCCGTTAATTTTAAAGATCAGGTATTCAGCAACCCCGACTACGACCCAAAAAGAAGTGGAAGAAATGCACAACACCAACTGGCAACCGCACTGAAAATTACAGCCTATCCAACGATTGTATTTTTTAATGAAAACGGAGATACGTTGCTCCCTATACCGGGTTATAAAACGCCCAATCAGTTAGAGTTGTACTTAAAACTTTTCTTAAATAACGATCATCAAACGATCAACACTCAGGAACAATGGGATCAGTATCAAAAAGATTTCGTTTCACAGTTTAAAGGATAGTCTGAAAATCTTCATTTTTCTTGATTCTTTTTGGCTTAACTTGCCAGCCAGAATGAACACCTTTAAATTCGTATTTGAGTGAACTACTTATCAGTTGAGAATATTTCAAAATCCTTTGGTGACAGGGTCCTTTTTGAAGACATTTCCTTCGGCATCAACAAGGATCAAAAGATTGGATTTGTCGCTAAAAACGGCACCGGAAAAACTACCTTACTCAAAATTATCTCGGGAGATGATACCCCTGATACGGGTCAAATCATTCTTCGGAAAGACTTAAAAGTAGCGTACCTTTCTCAAAAAGAAGATCTCAATGAAGCGCTAACAATTGAGCAAACTATTTTCGATTCTGATAATGAAACTTTAAAAATAATAGAACGCTATGAGCATGCTTTAGAGCATCCTGAAGATGCGGAAGCTTATCAGAAGGCTTTTGAATTGATGGAACAAAAGAATGCCTGGGATTTCGAAACCCAGTACAAGCAAATTCTATTTAAGTTAAAATTAAGTGATCTTCATAAAAAAGTGTCGTCTCTGTCCGGAGGGCAAAAGAAAAGACTGGCTCTTGCCATGATATTATTAGATCAACCGGATCTGCTGATCCTGGATGAACCGACAAATCATCTGGACCTTGAAATGATCGAATGGCTGGAACAATATTTAAAAAAGGCTAATTCAACCCTGTTCATGGTAACTCATGACAGGTATTTTTTAGATAGGGTCTGCAATGATATTCTGGAGTTAGATCACGGAAAAATATATCGCTACAAAGGAAATTACTCCTATTATCTGGAGAAAAAAGAAGAGCGTATCACTGCAGAGCAAACCACCGTTTCAAAAGCAAGAAACCTCTTCAAAAAGGAGTTGGATTGGATGCGCAGGCAACCCAAAGCCCGCACGACCAAATCTAAATCAAGAATTGACGACTTCCACCAAATAAAAGAAATTGCCCATCAAAGAAGAAAAGATCATCAGGTGCAATTAGAAATACAGATGGAAAGACTCGGTAGTAAAGTAGTTGAGTTACATAATATTTCAAAGGCCTTTGATAATAACGTCTTGTTCAATAAGTTTGATTATGTGTTTAAACGTGGGGAACGCATCGGGATTATTGGTAAAAACGGTACTGGAAAATCTACTTTTGTCAATATTCTCACCGGTGGTCTGGCAACTGATACCGGAAAGGTGGTCATTGGTGATACCATTAAATTTGGATATTATTCGCAAGGAGGCATACAAATAAAAGAAGGGCAAAAAGTAATTGAGGTAATCAAAGAGTACGGAGAATACATTCCCTTGGCAAAAGGCAAAGCAATCAGTGCCGGACAGTTGCTTGAACGATTTTTATTTGACCGTAAAAAACAATATGACTTTGTGGAGAAGTTATCCGGAGGTGAACTGAAGCGCCTCTTTCTTTGTACCGTTCTAATTCAAAATCCTAATTTTTTGATTCTTGATGAGCCAACAAATGATTTGGATATTATCACGCTACAGGTTCTCGAAAACTTTCTTTTAGACTATCCTGGAAATCTGCTTGTAATATCACATGACAGGTATTTTATGGACAGAATTGTCGATCATTTATTTGTCTTTGAAGGTGATGGAGTTATCAATGGTTTTCCTGGGAATTATTCTGATTATCGCAGTTATGAAGACTCAAAGCCAGCTGAAAGCAGTCTAAAAGTTAAAAAAGAAGATAGTAGAAAATCGGCTCCGTCAGCCAATGAATTATCTCATTCAGAAAAAAGAGAGTTTGGAAAACTTGAAAAAGAAATCGCTAATCTAGAAAAGAAAAAAGCAATTATTGAAAGCAAATTCACCAACAATGAAGTCCCGTCTGACAAAATTGAAGAAACCTCTCTTGAGCTGGAAAGAATCATATCCGAATTAGAACATAAAGAAGAAAGATGGTTTGAACTTTCCATGAAACTGGAATCATAACAACCGCTGTTTTTAATCCTTTTGCTTTTAAATGAACTTCCCTTGTTTTGAATGTCCTGTAGAGGATTACACGAAGAAGGTATTCGCTAAAAACCCTTGTGATCCAACAATTATTGGTTCACAAGGGTAATTAATGTAACTCTTTCAGAAGTGACTTTGTCAAATCGCGGCCTAGAACCTGTAGGAATATCCAACAGAGATTCCTCTTCCAGGGCTTAGACTGGAAAAGATCTGATCTTCTGCTTCAAAAGATTGATAACGAGCTTCTCTTTTGCTATCCAGGATATTTTTGATGGAAAAATTGATGGTTGAATTTTGCTCCTCTCCAAAAGATTTATTTAAAATAAAATCCAAACTATGAAATGGCATGGTATACGCATCCGGAACATCTCCGGTACCAACTACCTGAAGGGTTTTACCCTGCACATTATAATAAAGACTCGATTGCCATCCCTTATCATTGGCATAATTTAATCCGAAATTGACCAAATACGGAGACTGGCCCTGCATGTCACGCGTATCACTCAATGTCTCTCCATCTCTTAAACTCAAGGTTCTTCTTTCCAATTCTGCATCTGTCATTTCTAACTCAGATTTAATCAGAGAAAAGTTCAGGTTAAAACTAAAATCCTCTAGTTTATCCATGATAAATCCGAAGTTTTTTCTCATTTCAAATTCAGCTCCGTATACTGTCGCTTTTCCTGTATTCAAAGGTATAAACTGGTCTGAAGCGGATAAAAAGTAAGACAATTCAATAGGATCCTTAAAATTCTTGTAAAAGGCACTAACTGCAAACATTTGAGCTCTTTCTCCAAAATGCTCCCAGCGTAAATCTAAATTATTGACATAGGTCGGTTGCAACTCAATATTACCGTTAAACGTTGTACTTGAAATCGGGTCAAAAATCTGGGTAATAGAAGCTTCTTTAAAAGAGGGTCTTGCTGTTGTTCTTCCATAAGCAAACCTTAAGTTTGAAGCATCATTAAGCGCATAAATAAAATTGGCAGAAGGAAATAAATCTGCCTTGTCTAACAATTGTTCATTGTCTAAAACAACATCTCCCTGATTGTTTGTTCCTGTATAAAACAAATCAAATTTCTCAAAACGAAGTCCGATAATAGATTTTAACTTGTCCGTAATCTGAAATTCTTCAGAAGCATAAACCGCTGCGATATTCTGTGTTGCATCAAAGGTATTTGCGGGTTCAAAGTTCCCTTCGGCATAGGTTCCTTTCTGAGTGTTTACAGTCCAGATGTTCTGAGGATCCAGCAGTCTGTCGGCATCTCCCTCAAATTCCTGACCTGCACCTCCTTGAATCCTTAACTGATAAGAATCAATGGAAAAGTCTCTTTGCTTATAGGTATAATTTCCACCAAATAGCAACTTAGCTCCTTTCCCCAAAAATGTATGTTTCTTTGAAAAGTCTAATTTACCCACTAAATTCACCTCTTCCAGATCCCTCCAGATTCTTTGTGGACTTCCAGCTGAACTGGGGCTGATAAAATAAACATCTTCATCAACATCATATTCAAAAGGAGTTACCCTCACATCCTTATCATTTATTTTTGAAATTGTCGGGGCTACTTTCCATTCAATATTCCAGCTTCCATCATCATTTGCATGCTTTCCGTTTAGCAGTATATTTGTGATCTGACTTTGTTTGTATTCAAGGTTGTCCTTAAAAATAGTTACCGCATCTGAAAACAATAATTCCTGTCTTAAATACCCGGCACTTGAAATTCCATTTTGAATATGCAATGCCGATAACTTGTACTTACTCTTATCAGTCTTAAAAGTCAAGCCTCCCATTACATTCCAAAGTACACTGTTTTTTGCCAAATCACCTTTCTGTAATTTGTCTGGGTCCAATTCTGTTACACTTTTATCCTCCGATTTTCTCCAGTTTCCATTTTCAATATCCTTGTAGTATAAAAACTCGTTTCTGTAAGAAGCAACCGCCAAATAGCCAAGCTTATTCCCCTGACCAACATCGTATAAATTACCGGCAGTGAATCCAAAATTTGTATTCATAAAACTCGTTTCATTCTGAGCTGCCATTTCAGGCTCAAATTGCGAGGTCCAATAGGACGTGGCAGGGTTATTATCAGATGGAGGAGGAATTGTAATGTCCCGCGGTATCGGTCTCGCTCTTTTACCACTGTCAAAACCCAATGGATCTGACTTGCTTCCTTTATAATCTAAATAATTAGAATTAAAATGCATGTTTGGATTGTACTCGGCCCCTACCGAAACGCTATAGGTTTCTTTGTTTGGAAAATCCTTGGTTACAATATTGACTACTCCACCCGTAAAATCAGCAGGATAATCTGCAGTAAAGGACTTTACTACCTGAATATTATCTAAAACATTCGTAGGAAAAATATCCAGTTGAATTGTGTTTCTGTCCGGGTCCAAACCAGGAATATCAACACCATTTAAAATAGACTTGGTATAGCGGTCACCAAGACCCCTTACATACACATATTTACCTCCTTGTACAGATACTCCAGGTACACTTTTTACAGCACTGGCTGCTTTACTCGCCCCAATTTTGCTAAAAGTCTGTGCAGAAATCCCATCGAGTAAATTAATCGATTTCTTTTGGACATTTAAGATGGACGCTTCGGTATTCTCTGCAGTCGTTGCTTTTACGATAACTTCTTCCAGTTCATTTGAAAGAGGACCAATACTGGCATTCACTGTCACAGACTCTCCAGAACTGATACTCACTTCTGAAATTTCGATGGTTTCATATCCTATAAAAGAAAAGACTACTGTATAAACTCCTTCTTCTAGTTTTAAACTATAGTTTCCTTCGAAATCCGTAGTGGTTCCGGTTCCCGTTTCTTTAATTATTACATTGGCAAAAGGAAGTATATCGTTATATTCCTTATCCATTACCGTTCCTGCTAATTCCCCTGTTTGGGCAAAGCCCAACTGGCTGAATAAAGCAAAAATAACCAGGTATAAAAATTGTTTCTTCATTACTATCTTTCTTATCGTTTTTGTATCACAATTGCCCATCTTTCAACAGATGGGCAATTGGTTTGTTTCGTTTCTTTGTTTCGTGTTCTTAGAAAGCTCCTTTTGCTTTGGCATATGTCCAATTGAAAACCGATACGTCAGCTCCAACTGTTTGTGACCCTGCTGTAACTTCTTTCGTCCAGGCAGCTGCTCTTTCAGTAAAGTCAGGGCTCAAAATAATTTTATTCTCTGTTTCGTTTCCGTCAGCATCTTTGGCTACTTTTTCCTGGAAAATACTGTTGTCATATCCAACAATTTCCCATCCTGAGAAAGTCAACTTCCCGTCAAGAAAGTTTTGAGAAACACCATTGTTATCCAATTCTACATCTGAAGACTCCTTGAAACCATAAGCGTAGATATTGTTAGTTGCGCCCATCGCCCTGCTTCTGTAATCGGCATATTCACCTCCTGGTGTTGCAGCATCGCCGATAATTGTCGTGTTGTTAATCGTAAACAACCCTTCGTAAGCACCTTCCGGCCCGTCAACTTCAAAAGCATGGTCTGAAGTTTCTCCCAGTATAACCAAAGAGTTTTCAATGGTTCCTGCATAGCCTTGATCGATATCCAATCCATCGTCTCCTTGTGCCCATACCAATAAGTTGGAAGCATTCACTGTTCCGCCAAAGAACTCAACGCCATCGTCAAAGTTTGCCACAACCTCTACCTGATCAATCACGGTTCCTCTACCTACCGCTCCTAATGTCAATCCATTGATCTCATTTCCTTCTCCAATCAAAGCACCACCGTGACGAATAGAAACATATTTGAAAACTCCTGAGTTATCATCGTCATCATCACCTCCGTATAATCCAAAAGTGTCACCGGCAGGGATCCCTTCAATTTGAACCTCCGTTACATCTCCTTTAAAAGATCCTTTGGCATACCCTAAGATCAGTACACCACCCCAAAGTCCGTTATTACTTTCATTCAGATTAGTTCCTGCTTGCTGGCCAACTTCAATATTATCATCTATAGAAGTAAAGATAATCGGCCTTTCAGATGTGCCTTCTGCCATGATTTTACCTCCACGGGCAACGATCAATGCAGAAGCTAATGAGCCTGTTCCTTTTTGCCCTTTTACAATAGTTCCAGGTTCAATTGTTAATGTTATTCCATCCTCAACAACAACTTTTCCTGCTAATACATATACATTGTTTGCCGTCCAGGTCGCATCGGCAAGTATTTCGCCAGAAATTGTAATTACTCCTGTACAGGGTTCACAAGAACCTCCACAATCAATTCCGGTTTCATCACCGTTTTTGATTCCATCATCACAAGTAGCACATGGAACACATGAACCACCACAATCAACTCCAGTCTCATCACCATCCAAAATACCATTAAAGCAAGAAACACCTCCTCTGTTTGTTTCATCCTCACAGCTTGTAAAAGAAAAAGTGAGCGATGTTAAGATCAAAATAGATAGAACAAATTTTTTCATTTTAATTTTTTAGTTTTAATTGATTTTAATTTTACATGGCAAAAGTCAGCATCATATGTTATAGAAATGTTAAGTCGGGTTTAATAGTCAATCAAATAAAGGCGACTTAAGTGTTACTATATTAAGTTATTGTTAACAGCGAGTGCGGCAGTGAAAAATGTCTATTTTTGCAGCATAATCTCTTAAAAGACAATCCTATGGATAATGGAGCAATAAAGATTCTTCTGGTTGATGATGAACCCGATATTCTCGAAATTGTTGGATACCATCTCAAGAAGGAAGGGTATCAGGTTTTTAAGGCTACTAAAGGAACCGAAGCTGTTGTGAATGCTAAGGTGATTCAACCTCATTTGATACTACTTGATATCATGATGCCTGAGATGGATGGTATTGAGGCCTGTGAAAAGATTCGGAAAATTGACGGCCTTGAAAATGTATTGATCGCGTTCTTTACCGCCAGAGGAGAAGATTATTCTCAGGTGGCCGGTTTTGAAGCAGGTGCAGATGATTATATAACAAAGCCTGTTAAACCTAAGGTATTGGTTAGTAAAGTAAAAGGACTGCTAAGACGCTTCTCCACTTCTGAAGAAATCAAGCAAAACACACTTTCTTTTGATGGTATAGTTATCAATAAAGATCAGTATTATGTTGAGGTGGACGGAAAAGAGATTACCCTACCGAGAAAAGAATTTGAATTGTTGTCCTTATTAGCCAGTGTGCCAAATAAAGTTTTTAATAGGGAAATCATATTAAAAACCGTTTGGGGACAAGATGTTGTCGTTGGTGGAAGAACGATTGATGTACACATTAGAAAGTTACGGGAAAAAATCGGAGATGACTTTATAAAAACCATCAAAGGAGTTGGTTATAAATTTGTGGTATAAGAAGATCTTCCTGTATATTTGGGAATGAAATTGACACTACTTCAAAAGCAAGCCCTTCGTACTGCATTTGCAAGCCTCATTAGTCTTATCATTTTTGCTGCCCTATTTTGGATCATGAAGGATTCAGGGTGGGTATTCATTTCTATGCTGTTTCTTGGCTATTTTATCACCCTGTTTTTCATCTTTATTTATGGGACCAAACGGTTTATTGAATCACAGCTGGAAGGTGTCTATAAATCAACTCTTTTCGACAATGAACCGTCCTTAAAAGCTGATCTTGAAGATGTTGATTTCGAAAATTTCACGAAACGCATCAAGAATTTTGCAGAAAATAAACTCGGTGAAATTGAGCAACTGCATAACCGAGATGATTTTCGTCGTGACTTTATCGGTGATGTTTCTCATGAACTAAAAACTCCTTTGTTTACGGCACAAGGCTATCTTTTAACTGTTTTGGATGACTCTATTGAAGATCCTGAATTGGAAAAAAAATACCTGGAAAGGGCCAACAAGAGCATAGAACGTTTATCCTATATCGTGAAGGACCTCGATATGATCGCCAAATTAGAATCCGGAATGAAATTAGATCAGTCTGAATTCAATATTGTTGCCACCATTAATGATGTCTTCGAATTAATGGAAATTAGGGCCCATAAAAAGAACATCACACTTGGATTCAAAGAACCACATAATTATCCCATTCTGGTAAGAGCAGACAAGGAAAAAATTGAACAGGTGATTATTAATTTGTTGTCCAATTCAATAAAATATGGCAACATAAACGGCAGTACCCTTTTACAGGTTAGAACACATTCAGTCCACCAGGTTGTGGTCGATGTGATTGATAATGGCGTAGGAATAGACAAAAATAACCAGGCGCGTTTGTTTGAAAGATTTTATCGGGTGGATAAAAGCAGGTCGAGAGATCAAGGAGGCTCGGGACTTGGTTTGGCCATTGTAAAACATATCATGGAAGCCCATGAACAGGAAGTTCTGGTAGAAAGTGATCCTGGCAAAGGATCCACTTTTTCTTTTACACTTAACAAAGCTTCTTCATAGAATTATTTGGCATTTTCATCAATTTCACAATGACTTATTCTTTTTCCAATGTTAAGAAATTGTAAACTTATTGTTTATTAAAGGTTAAATATCTAATTTTAACCTATCAAAATAGAAAAAATGAAAAAGTTGTTCGCTTGCTTAGTATTGTTCCTCCTTACGGTTAATGTTTCATTCGCTCAAGGAGTAGAACCAAAATTTGAAAAAGAAAATGATCTTGTGAAAGCCACCTATTATCATGACAATGGTATGATTAAGGAAGTAGGTTTTTTCAAAGAGGAAAAACTTCACGATAAATGGATTTCCTACAATAAAGAAGGGAAAATAAAAGTTGTGGCCCTTTACAACAATGGTATCAAAGAAGGTAAATGGTATATGGTTGGAGAAGATTCTGTTAAAGAAGTAACCTATAAAAACAACAAAGTAATCAAAGTGCAACAGGTGAATGAATCGGAACTTTCTTTTATCTAAAGCATACTCACTGCTCAAAAGCATCAAATAATGAAGTGTATTTATTGTTTGATGTTTTTTTATGCCTAAAACCGGCATATTCTTTTCCTTTTAAACTTTTATGCAGATCAAAGGATGCCTGATCCGAAAATCCTGCAATCCCCTTTTTTTCAAGATGCATTGCCAAATATTCCTGCTCATACTGTCCTGGGGTTGGTATAAAAAATGCTTTTGCTTCCAAGGCCTCCATGTCCATGATACTGCTATATCCGGATCTTGAAATAATAAGATGACCTGCTTCAATGGCATCTCTCAATTCCTGATGAAGCATAAAATTGACTCTGGTGATTGCACCAAAGGAGTCCTGTTTCTGTTTTTCTTCAACGATGCCCTGAATCACCAGACTCTTTCCTGAAAAAGATACCAGTTGTTTCATTATTTTTTCTTCCAGATACTGCCTTTGTGGTTCCGGACCACTTAAAACAACTACCAAATCCCACTTTTTTTTAAGAGACTTCTTAGCGCATCTGCTTAACGGACCAATGTATTTTACGTGCTTGAATGATTTGTTTGATTGGGATAATTCCCCCGCCAGCCCTTCCAATGCATAATCAGGTACCCAACATTGGTCAAACTTGTCGATAATATTTTGATGCAAGACTGTACTTAGACTGCTCGTTTTTCCACTCAGAACTTTTAATTGATGCGTCATATAAACACTGGGAACCTCCTCCAACCTGGCGGCAAATCGATTATCTGAAATGATTCCGCTTAAATTCTCGATTTGATGAATCTCCTTTAGCACTTCCCTTTCCAAACCCATCGCTCTTAAAAGTTTTGGTGCCTGTGAAAGCAGCTTATACTTTAACAGAGAGCCTTTCTTGCTATAAGCGACCTCAGCAGCAGGAAGTTCATAAAAAGGCAACTCAGGGAACTCTTTGATTAAAAGTTGAAGCGAATCACCATCTCCTCCTAATAAGGGTGAAAACCCTTGTTGCATCAGTGCATTAATTATTGGAATACATCTTGTAGCATGACCAAGGCCCCAATTCAATGGTGCCACCAAGATTTTTTTATGTGAGATAGCATTGCTCAATAAGTTGTTATTGCCACTCTGGTCAAAAGAAGAGCCGACATCTATTTCAGATCAAATCCAATGTCTGTTCTAAAATTCATTTTATCAAAATGAATTTTTTCAATATTCTTATATGAAGTTGCCAAAGCTTTTTCAAAATCATCTCCAAACGAGGTTACAGCCAAGACCCTTCCTCCGCTGGTTTTCACTTTAGAATTATCGAGTTTGGTGCCTGCATGAAACACGATCGAATCTTCAATTTCCTCAAGACCGCTTATTTCCTTTCCTTTTTCATATGATTCCGGATAGCCACCTGAAACCATCATCACAGTCGTGGCAGATTTCTCATTAATATCCAATGTAAATCGATCCAGTTTTTTCTCCGCTGTTGCCGTCAATAAGTCAACCAGGTCAGATTCAATCCTAGGAATGACAACTTCCGTCTCAGGGTCGCCCATTCTTACGTTGTATTCTATCACGTATGGTTCGTTATTCACTCGGATTAATCCAATAAATATAAAGCCTACGTACGAAATCTTGTCTTTTTTTAATCCTTCCACAGTTGGAATAATGACTCTTTCTTCTACTTTTGTAAGGAACTCCTTATCCGCAAAAGGAACAGGAGAAATGGCCCCCATACCTCCGGTATTTAATCCCTTATCTCCTTCACCAATTCGCTTGTAGTCTTTTGCATTTGGCAAAACAACAAAGTTTTCTCCATCGGTTAAAACAAAGGAACTCATTTCAATTCCATCCAGAAATTCTTCAATAACCACCTTGGCACTTGCTGCACCAAACTTTTGATCACGAAGCATTTCTTCCAGTTCTTTTTTGGCTTCATTGAGATCGTCCAGAATTAAAACACCTTTTCCTGCTGCCAAGCCATCAGCCTTTAGTACGTATGGTGCTTCAAGAGAATCGAGAAACTGAAACCCTTCTTCTAAATTATCTACCGTAAAACTTTTGTATTTCGCTGTTGGAATATGGTGCCTGAACATAAATTCTTTGGCAAACTCTTTACTTCCTTCCAACTGTGCTGCATATTTTTGAGGCCCGATAACAGGAATATTATTTAATTCGCTGTCATTGAGAAAAAAATCGTGAACTCCTAACACCAAAGGGTCTTCCGGCCCTACAACAACCATTTGTATGTTGTGCTCGAGAACGACTTTTTTTACCTCCTCAAAATTAGTAGGACTGATCTCTACATTGGTCCCGTATTCAACGGTTCCTGCATTACCGGGTGCAATAAAAAGAGATCCGCAATTTGGGCTTTGTGCCAATTTCCAGGCAATAGTACATTCTCTACCTCCTGATCCTAAAATAAGTATGTTCATGTATGCAGTATTTATGGCTGCAAAAATACTTTAAAATTTCTATTTAGAACGAAATGAAATGACCCGAAATTTAAAAAATTTGTTCAAGAATTTTTTTTGTTATCAGGTACGTAGGTCGAACTCCCGAGGTACCTAATCCTCCTGAGGCCAGGGTACTTCCTGTTTCCAATGGGTTATCAGAAGCATAATAGGCATACCTCACTTTGATGTCTTTTTTGATATTTCCCCTGATTTTTGAAGCAGATTGAATCGCTTTTTGATAATGAGCTCCTTCCATTTCCAATCCGATAACCTTCCAGGTAGAGTTATAGAAAAATTCCAGGATATCTCTGTTTTGCAGAGATGTTCCCAGGACGGTAATCATGGATCCTTCATAAACTCCCAAACCACTATCTTTCAAATCTTCTGGTGTCAATTCATTGTGAAAAGGATAATTATCCGCGGTCCCTTCAAAGATATGCGAAGTCGGAATCATAATGTCCCCTTTGACACCTTCAAGGATTCCAGCCTTTCCCATTACGGAAACAGATTCTATATTTAAATGCTTTTTACCCGCTGATGGCAAGTCAAATGGCTTTAGCAATTCATCTAAGGACTCATAGGCTTGTTCTCCAAAGGCGTAGTCCATTACAATAATCACCGGCATATCCCCTTTAGAATTTTCTCTTTTATAAATGGTCGCATTTAAGTCGATCATTTCCGTATCAATGATCTGAACATCAATATTCGCTCCGGTCGTATCTTTGATAAAGGTCAGGCCTTTTTTGGCAGCTCCTTTTTTAATCACTCTTCTCAACTCATTATTTTCCGACTCACCTATCAGTTCAAATAATGAAATCCCTTTATTCTCACTTGATTCTTTTGGAAGGAACATCGGAGCATAAATAGAATTCATCACACTGTGCATATTGGCACTGATCACATGAATTGGTCTGTCGATTAAGTCTCTTTTAAACAATTCGTTTTTAATATTCTCAGCCCAGCTTTCACCTGAAATGTGATGACCAATCCTTTCTCTTAGGATAGGACTGAAAGTAATTTCATGTTTTTGATCGCTTAAAATTTCGTTCAGGGATAGCTTGCCCATCCAGTAGATTACCTGAAAAAACCGATTGGGAGATTTGCTACTGGCAAAATTATCATCTGCTTTTTTTATCTCCTCATAACTTCTTCCTAAAAAAGAAGATAAATGAGCCAGCAAGACTTCCCTTTCATTTTTATTAATCTTCTTATTATTTAAAACAACTTCCTCAAGATATCCCCATTCTCTGATCGTCTTTCCTTCATCATTGATCAAAACCTTATGGGCAATCTTTTTAGCCTCAACGAACATAAAGGTCAAATGGGTTAGAATATCATAAATATCTGACCTTCCTCTGGTAATTTCAATGTTCATTTGATTTCGGTCTATTCGATAGCAATTCCTTCTTCTTTTGGAAGGAACAATTTTCTTAAAATGCGAATTCCCAAGCCCTTCATCTGCCGTAAGATTTATAAATCGACACTCTGCAATTCCTTCTGGTAATCTGTCTATAATATACAATAAGCCATCCAGCTCGGTTATCTCAGACCCAATAGAACCATAAATTTCTGGTTGTAATACCAGTAACTCGTTAATTAAAGTATTCCCGGAAATTCCCATGGGCTTGTAAAAACCCCTGATAAATAAATGGCGCATTGTGATATAAATCCTCTCAATGGCATTCGTTGAAATTTGAGCTCTGGTCCGTTTATTTTTTTCCATTCAATAAGATGCTTCTGTATTGTTCGTCATTTTCAAGAACTGAAATAGCCTCCTTGATAAACGGGCTAAAGGCAATATGGTTTTGGTATTCCCCTTTTTTAAAGTAGTATCTGTTAATGATCTCATCACTGATGATCTCCTTGATGCTTTCCTTATTCTTATTAAGTTCTTCTATTTTTTGTTCCTGTAATTCTTTTGACAACTTTTTAAAGGATGACTCAATTCCTCCAGACAGGTTTTCTTCCTCTGATAGTTCAAAAGCTGCTTCAAACTTTTTCTCTGACTTTGTTTTGAAATTCGAACTTCCTTTATCGAGATACGACAGGAAATCTTCATATTCGCCATCTTCAAATACATACGTTTCTGGTGAAGCAATGCTGCTATGATCATGGTAATATTCTGATGCAAAATTAAAAATCGCATCTGAACGCAGTAGTGCTTCGGTCGATTCAGTTAATTCAATTTTCTCAATCTTAATATCGGGAGATATTCCTCCACCATCATAGACTGTTCGTCCATTTTTAGTTTTAAATGCATGCCTGCTTTCTTCAGAAAACTTAGGCACATCATCGCCCTCCCTGTGGGTATAATCCAATTCTTGAATATTTCTTCCGCTCGGGGTATAGTATTTAGAAATTGTAAGTTTCAGTTTGGTACCATAGGTGAGGTTTCTATAGCGTTGTACCAAACCTTTTCCGAATGATCTTTCTCCCAATATCACAGCTCTGTCCAAATCCTGTAGAGAACCGGCCACAATTTCAGCTGCAGACGCCGATCTTCCATCGATCAATACAACAATTGGCATATCCAGATCTATTGGCTCGTATTTTGTCTTGTACACCTCGCTCCACTTTTTCAATTTGGCTTTGGTACTTACAACTACTTCATTTTTTGGCACAAAGAAATTTGTAATATTTATAGCTTCATTTAAAAGCCCTCCGGGGTTTCCTCTCAAGTCCAGTATAAGTTTGGTCATTCCCTGTTCTTTCAGATCAGCAAAGGCCGATTTTACGGAAGAAGATGCCTTGTTATTAAATTTATTAAAAGCGATATACCCTATTTCCGTACTTACCATTTCAAAATGTGGAACCGGGTCAACCAATATCTTCTCTCTTTTTACAGTAAAACCAATTTCCTTTTGTTGTCTTTTAACTATGAGCTGGACAGTACTTCCTGGAACTCCTTTCAGCAAGGCTGAAATTTGATCACTGTCATAATCTTCCACCGAAATATCATCAATCTTTAAAATCTGATCTCCTACTTTTATTCCTTCTTCTTCTGCAGAATACCCTTCATAGACTTCTGAAATCACCAACTTATTGTCATAATACCTCGATTCTGCCCCAATACCGCTGTACTCACCAGAAGAGTTGATTTTTACCTCTTCAACACCTTGCTCGTCATAATACCTGGTGTATGGGTCAAGGTCATCCAGCATTTCATTTATCGCCTTCTCCGTTAATTCTGCCGGATTGATCTCATCAATATAATATAGATTCAACTCCTTGAACAAAGTCGTATATATTTCCATTTGCTTGGCCACCTCAAAAAAATCTGATTTAAAGGCAACAAAAAATGTACTTGTAATAACAAGACCTATGATCACTATCCCCCGTTTCATTCTTTTCATTTTATTGTGATTTTTGTTTTTGTAAAAACTTGTGAATCAATTCATTCATTTTCTTTTCAAGTTCATCATAGCTAAGTTCCTTTTTCCCTTGATATATAAACATCAGAATATGCTTTTTAGTATCATCATCATTGTAAATCAGGTATTTATTTTTCCTGTATGATTCTCTCATCAATCTTTTGATGCGATTTCTGTCTACCGCAGACTTAAAATTTCTTTTGGAAACCGATACTCCTGCCTGAACTTTGAAGGGAGATTCATGGTCATTCTCTAAATAGACCATTTTTAAGGGAAATACCGAAGCTGACTTACCAGAGGCAAACAATTCAGTGATTAGATTTTTCTTTTTTAGCTTTTCTTCCTTTCTAAACGTATGCCGCATGGTGGCCAAAGTTAGTTAATTATTTTTTATGTATTTAAAAGTTTGACCCACTTGTTTTTATCAAACCAATAACTGTAACTTTGCTTTATTATCATAATAACAAAAGCTATGTCTGCAGATCAATTTCAAGCACCCGATTATTTTCTTTTAGATGATTTATTAACAGAAGAACATAAACTAGTTAGAGACGCATGTCGTGACTGGGTTAAGAGAGAGGTTTCTCCTATTATTGAGGATGCCGCTCAGGAAGCTAAATTTCCAGATCAATTATTAAGTGGTCTGGCCGAAATTGGTGCCTTTGGACCCTATATTCCTGAGGAATATGGCGGGGCAGGTCTGGATCAGATCTCATACGGACTGATCATGCAGGAAATTGAAAGAGGAGATTCAGGAATAAGATCGACCGCATCTGTACAATCTTCTTTGGTAATGTATCCCATTTGGAAGTATGGAAATGAGGAACAAAGAAATAAATACCTGCCAAAATTAGCCTCTGGCGAAATGATTGGTTGTTTCGGCCTTACCGAGCCAAATCATGGCTCTAATCCCGGAGGAATGGAAACAAAATTCAAAGACATGGGAGATCATTATCTACTGAATGGGGCTAAACTCTGGATTTCAAATTCGCCTTTTGCTGACATTGCCGTGGTCTGGGCCAAAAACGAAGAAGGAAGAATTCACGGATTAATTGTGGAAAGAGGAATGGAAGGGTTCTCAACGCCTGAAACACATCATAAATGGTCACTGAGAGCTTCGGCTACTGGTGAATTGATTTTTGACAATGTTAAAGTTCCCAAAGAAAACTTACTGCCAAATAAAAGTGGTTTAGGTGCTCCTCTTGGTTGTCTTGATTCGGCACGATATGGTATCGCCTGGGGTGTTATTGGATGTGCCATGGATTGTTATGATACCGCTTTAAGATACGCCAAGGAAAGGGTACAATTTGGAAAACCTATTGCAGGATTCCAGTTGCAACAAAAAAAACTGGCTGAAATGATTACTGAAATCACCAAGGCACAATTGTTGACCTGGAGGCTGGGTGTGTTACGAAATGAAAACAAAGCCACTTCAGCTCAAATTTCTATGGCAAAAAGGAATAATGTTGAAATGGCATTGAATATTGCCAGAGAAGCAAGGCAAATACTAGGGGCGATGGGAATCACTGGCGATTTTTCAATTATGAGACATATGATGAATCTCGAATCTGTCATCACGTACGAAGGAACACATGACATCCACCTGCTGATTACAGGAATGGACATTACCGGAATTCCTGCGTTTCAATAATAATTCATGACTTAAAATTCTGATCTATGAAGACTCTTGTATTATTGCCTTTAACACTGTGTTGTTTATTATGCATTCCGCTTATTGGTTCTAATTGGGATGCCTTTGGCGCTGATAACAACAAGCAGCAGCGAAATAACTCAGATGCCTCCCCTGATCTGCAAGGGGCCTGGAGCAGTTCTGAAATCAATGATGCTGGAGAAAAAATTACCATCACCACCATCGTAATGGATGGTTATTTGGCTGAAACCTTTTACAATGAGAAATCAAATGCCTTTGTTAAAACATTTGGCGGATCCTGGGTCGTTAAAGACAGCATGATTTCTTTAACACGTGAGTTTTCTTCTAATGATAGTGCTTCGATTGGTAAAACAAGACACCTGATTTTTGATCTTAGGGGTGATACCATCACTTTTAAAGGCAATGATAAGATCTGGACAAGAATTGATGATGGTAAAAAAGGAGCTCTTAACGGTGCCTGGCTGATCTCAGGAAGAGAAAGAGATGGAAACATGATCAGACGCGCTCCAAGTGCAAGAAAAACGATGAAAATATTATCAGATTCACGCTTTCAATGGATTGCATATAATACCGATACCGGTAAATTCTTCGGAACCGGAGGAGGAACTTATTCTGCTGAAAATGGTACTTATACTGAACATATTGAGTTCTTTTCAAGAGATAACAGTCGTGTTGGTGCGAGCCTTTCTTTTCAATATGACGTGAAAGAAAATGAATGGCATCATCGAGGATTAAGTTCCAAAGGAAGCCCCATATATGAAATCTGGAGCCCTCGAATTATGCCGCAGAAAGAGGAATAGTCACAGAGATCCTATCTGTTTTTTGTAACTAATTGAAGTCTTTGTTCGTCCAATGAATAAAGTCAATTCTATTCGTATGCCTGCTTTCCGTGATTATAAACTAAAACTATTTAGCATTTCCTTTCTTTTTCTGACTGTACTTTCCGGTTATTCAAATACGAATTCATCACTGTACAGCAGTGAATATACCATTAGCATCAAAGAGGCGACAATTAAAAAAGCATTGGTGGAAAGTGTTTTAAAAGTAGAAGACAGTTCCCTTTATATGAGTGCTATTGGAGCAAATCAATTCCCCGATCGATGGGCTAAATTTGTGCACAATCTTAGTGCCGAAACATTAGATGGTCAAGCCATTGAAATTAGGGCAACAGATGGAGGCAGGTGGGAAATAAAATGCAGGAATGGGACCCGTATCAAGCTATCTTATGAAGTACATCTTGACCATGAAGATTATCAGTGGAGTGGTGGAATCGATGGAGCCGCCTATGCACGTGATTGGGGAGTATTCTATACCGGCAGAAGTATCTTTATCATGTCAGGAACTACTGAGCAGCAAGTTAAAGTAAACTTTAAGATCCCTCAAGCTTGGAAAATTTCCTGTCCCTGGGACACCGTTGAAAACAATACATCCAGTTTTTTGGTGAACAATCTGACGGCGCTTTCTGACGCCATATTTTTTGCGGGAACCCATGAGGAAATCATACTAAAAAGAGAAAAGTTTCAACTGATATTCGCTCTTGGTGGGGCAGCTATTATTGCGCAGAAAGAAACTTTTGCAAACATGGCTTCCGGTGTTTTAGATTATTATATCAATTTGATGGGAGGTGTTCCTAACCCGGCTCCTGACAATGCTTTTAATACATCTGTAGTTGTCATTAATTCTTCAGAAAAAACTGATGGAGAAGTGATTGGAAATAATATCAGTATCCTGCTTGAAAAAAACGGAGACCAAATGTCTGAATTAATTGGTCGGTTTATTTTTGCTCATGAATTCTTTCATCTCTGGAGTGGTAAATCATTTGCTCCCATCGCCAACGACTGTGAATGGTTCAAAGAAGGGTTCGCCAATTATTATACCTTAAAATCTCTCTTCCACATTGGCTTTCTCAATGAGGATTCCTATTTACAAGTCCTTAATAATTTTTTCTATCAACGCTACATAACCGATACAGGAGTTGGAAAGCTTTCCATGACTGATGGTGATCAAAAGCATGATCATTGGGGCCTCATTTATAGTGGAGGATTCTTTGTTGGCATCTCTCAGGATATGATTATTAGAGCATCCACTGCTAATGAAAAAAGCCTTGATGATGTGATGCGTACCTTGTTCAAAAAATATGGAGGAACCAACAATGGCTATTCTTTAGAGGAAATTGAAAAATTGATCTCAGAAGCAAGTGGTAAAGATCAAGCAGGTTTTTTTAAACAATATGTCTCCGGAGTGCAACAAATTCCGCTCGCCAGTTATTTACAATTAGCAGGTTTTGATGCAATTGAAGAAAACAATTCCATTAAAATCGCTGTAAAGGAGCAGGCCCCGGAATTAGAAAAGAAGATGGCTGACGGGTTATTTGGTATAAATTAATTCAATGTTCTTGATTTCTACTATTGCAACTCTTATTTTAGCGGTAGAACTTCCTGCTGATGCAACCAAAACCCAATACTATCAATCAGATCAACAAGGCTTTTATAAAGCGTTCTATTGGGTCATCACAAGTTGTTCTGG